>JBDTHH010000314.1:0-7510 GCA_039937055.1 Ktedonobacteraceae bacterium
CCGTGGAGGAAAGATAGGTAGCTCAGCCCTCTACGGACGCCAGGCGTGCTGACGAACGCAGACAGTCCATACCGTGTCTCCTGATGCCGCACGTTTCCTCGCCTGAGCTGCACTCTCACACCACAACCCTGGTTAGTTTTGCCCAATCACACACTTGATAGAGGAGACATGCTCATGACCAGCGTTTCAACGCAGCCCATATACCTGTATAACACCTTCAATAGAAAAAAAGAGACCTTCCAGCCGCTGCATCCATCCAGGGTCGGCATATACAGTTGCGGCCCCACCGTCTATCGCGACACGCACATCGGGAACCTGCGCACCTTCACCATGACCGACTGGTTGCGCCGCATGCTTGAATACAACGGCTATGAAGTCCTGCTGGTGCGCAACATCACCGATGTGGGCCACCTGCAAAACGATGTCGAGGAGCAGGGTGAAGATCGCCTGGAGCACGAGGCGCGCACCACCGGGCGCTCGGCCTACGAGATCGCCGCTGACTATACCGCGCGCTACCTGGCCGACGTGGCAGAGATGAACATCCTGCCCGCGCACATCAATCCCAGAGCCACCGAGCACATTCCAGAGATGCAGGCCATGATCGCGCAGCTCATCGAGAACGGTCTGGCCTACACCGTCAACGGGAATGTCTATTACGCCGTCAACCGCTTCCCCGACTATGGCAAGCTTTCCGGCAATACGCTTGAGAACCTGCACCTGGGCGGGCATGGTCGCGAGCAGATGCGCGAGCAACTGGAGGTCGCCGTAGACAAAGAGGAGCCTGAGGACTTCGCGCTCTGGAAATACGGCGAAGAAGAGCGCCAGATGAACTGGCAAAGTCCCTGGGGCCGCGGCTTCCCTGGCTGGCACATCGAGTGCTCCGCTATGGCCACGAAGTACCTGGGAGAGCAGTTCGACATCCATACCGGCGGCACCGACCTGATCTTCCCACACCACGAGGACGAGATCGCCCAGAGCCAGGGCGCCAGCGGGGAGCCTCCAGTGCGCTACTGGGTGCATGGCGCCTTCCTGGACCTCGCCAACCTCAAGATGTCGCGCTCAAAGGGCAACGTGGTCCTGCTAAGCACCGTCAAAGGCTGGGGCTTCGACCCCATGGCCTATCGCTACCTGCTGCTCACGGCGCACTATCGCTCGAAGCTCAACTTCAGCGAGGAGTCGCTCACGGCCGCGCAGAACGGCCTGAACAACCTGCGCGAAGATGTGGCCGAACTTCCCCTGGACGTGGATGCGCAAGGCGAGTGGTCGGACGAGGCCCGGCGCTTGCACACAGGCTTCCATGCCGCCATCAACGACGACCTGGACCTGCCCATTGCGCTGAGCATCACCCGCGAAGCCGCGCGCACCAGCAAGATCGCGCCGGCAGAACGCCGCCGGCTGGTGCTGGATTTTGACCGCGTGTTGGGTTTGCGTCTAGATTCAGTGAAGCCCGGCGCGCCCCGGCCGGTCAGCAACGAAGCACTGGCACTGGCCCGCGAGCGCGACGCCGCCCGCACGGCCCGCGATTGGAAACGCTCCGATCAACTGCGCGAGCAGATCAAAGCCCTCGGCTTTGAAGTACGCGACACAGCTAAGGGTACCGAACTGGTGTAAATGTGTACGGGCATCTATTCGTAGGGCCATGCTTGCTCGGCCGTCCTTCACGGCAAGGGAGCAGCCGAGCAAGCATGGCCCTACGGACGGGCGCCTCTAGTGTAAATGTACGGGCATCCCTCGTGGGTGCCCTGGAGGAGGCAAAATCATGGCATCCTGGTGGCAAAAAACGCTGGCGGCGGCCGTTGGCCTGGCAGGCGTGGCCGGAGGGACCTACTACCTGCTCATGCGCCGGCCGCTGCCGAAAACACGGGGCACGTTACACCTGGCGGGGCTGCATGAAGAGGTGGATGTTATCACCGATCGCTATGGTGTGCCCCATATTAACGCGCGCAACGAAGACGATCTGTTCTTCGCCCAGGGCTACATCCATGCTCAAGAGCGCCTCTGGCAGATGGACTTCAACCGGCGCGTCGGCTCTGGCCGCCTCTCGGAGATCTTCGGCGAGATCGCCATCGAGGCTGACCGCTTCAGCCGGCGCCTGGGCATGCACCGCGCCTCCGCCGCCGAGGCTGATCGTCTCTCCGAGCACAATAAACGTGCTCTGGATGCGTATGCACTTGGTGTCAACCGCTTCATCGAAGGCGGCAAACTGCCCATCGAGTTTACTATCCTGCGCTTCAAGCCTGATCCCTGGCGCAGCGCCGATAGCATCCAATGGGCCAAGATGATGGGCTGGAACCTGTGTGGCAACTGGGAGACCGAAGTCATCCGCGCGCGCATCATCGCCCGCATCGGTCCGGAGCGCGCCGTCCGGCTGGAGTCCGGCTACGATCCCAAACATCCTTTGATTGTGCCTCCGGGCGTCGCCTATCAGGGCGTCAACCTCGGCCTGTTAGAGCAGTACGAGGAACTCAAGCTCCTCAGCGGCTTCGGCATGCTGGGCGCGAGCAATAACTGGGTCGTCGATGGCAGCATGACCGTCACCGGGTCGCCCATCCTCTGCAACGATCCTCACCTGGGGCAGGCCGCGCCATCCATCTGGTACGAGTGTCACCTCGTGGCCGGCGATATCGATGTGATCGGCGCCAGCTTCCCCGGCAGCCCCGGCGTCGTCATTGGACACAACCAGAACATCGCCTGGGGCGTCACCAACGCCGTCTCCGACGTTGAAGACCTGTACATCGAGAAGTTCAATCCCCAGAACCCGCTGCAGTACGAGTACCAGGGCGCCTGGGAAGAGGCCCAGGTCGTGCGCGAGGAGATCAAAGTCAAGGGCGCGAAGCAGCCGGTCATCGAAGAGGTGCGTATCACCCGCCATGGACCAATCCTGACGAGCATCCCACGCGCTAGCGTGCCGCATGTGGTAGGTGGCAGCAATGGCGCGCACGAGGAGCAGCCGCAGCCGGAAGAACTGCCGCTGGCGCTGCGCTGGACCGGGCTGGAGCAATGTAATATCCTCTCGGCGGTGCAGAAGATGAACCGTGCCACAAACTCGGAGGAGTTTCGCGAGGCCCTGCGCGACTGGGATGTGCCGCCGCAAAACGTGGTCTATGCCGACAAGAGTGGGAACATCGGCTATGTGATGGCGGGCGCGATCCCCGTGCGCGCCAGGGGCCAGGCGCTGCTGCCTGTACCTGGCTGGACCGGCGAGTACGAGTGGACCGGCCTCATCCCCTTCGAAGAGCTGCCACAGACCTACAACCCGGAGCAGCATTTCATCGTCACCGCCAACAATCGCGTGGTCACCGATGACTATCCTTACTACATCACCCACGAATGGCTCAACGGCTACCGCGCGCAGCGCATCCGCGACCTGCTCACCAGCAAGCCCAGGCTCGCGCTCTCCGATATGGCGGCCATCCAGTCCGACCAATACTCGCTCCCCGCCGAGGAGATTGTGCCGCGCGTGATCCAACTTCAACCTGAAACACCTATCGCCGTGGCCGCCCTGGAGGTGCTGCGCGCCTGGAACTATGTGCTGGCCCCTGAGAGCGCCGGCGCCGCCATCTACGCCACCTTCCTCCACAAGCTGGAGCGCATCGTCTTCAGCGCGATGCTCGGCGACGACGAGACGCTGGTCTACAACTACCTGGGCATGGGCTCGACCATTCTCGCGCTGCAGAACGGCTACGCCAGCCGCACCCGGCCGCTGCTCATTCGCCTGCTCACTGAGCGCAACGACGCCTGGTTCGCTGACTCCGCTATCCCCAACGGCCCCCGCTCGTGGGATGCTGCCATCGCCAGTGCCTTTCATGCCGCCGTCACGGATCTGCACGAGAAGCTGGGCCTTGATGTGGCACGCTGGCACTACGGCGACATTCACAGGATGACGTATAATCATCCCCTGGGCGCAGTCAAGCCGCTGGATAGAATCTTCAATCGCGGCCCCTACGGCGTTGGCGGCGATATCGATACCATCAACATGGGCGCGACGCTGCCCAGGCAGCCGGAGACGGTCGTCACGGTTCCCTCGTTCCGCCAGATCGTCAACCTGGCGGACCTGAACGCCTCGCTCTCCGGTCACGCGCCCGGCCAATCTGGCCATCCCGCCAGCAAGCACTACGATGACTTCATTAAACGCTGGCTGAAGGTCGAACACCATCCGATGCTCTGCGAGCGTGAGGCTATCGAGCAGAACGCCGACGGCACCCTGCACATGCTGCCCGAGTAACGACTGTTGACGACATGCTCCCTCCGTAGTGCTGATGGTTTGGGAAATACAGAAAGGGGATTTGCTATGAACGAGGAAACCAAAGATGTAACAGACTTCTTATCAATCGAAGGGATCCACGCGGATATCTTTACGATTGTCCAGGAGGCGTCAGGCGATGAGCAGGCCGCACAACAGATCCAGGACTACGTGATCCAGCAACACAAGGGACCGCCGGAACTCTACCAGCACTTTGAACAGGGTAATGGAGATCTGGGGAACGTTGACTGGGTAACGGTTGCGCAGGCGTTCAAATCGGACTAGAACATTGTTCATGCACGCAATGTTTGTTTCGTCCAGGCGGCCTGGAGCAGTGCTCGAATCAATGGATGCACTATCTGCCGAAACGCTGAGCGCTCGGGTTGGAAAAGAGTCCCAATAAAAAAGGGGTGTTGATCAATCTCGACAATACGTGCATTGCCATCACCATCCATGCCGGTGACATGCAACCCACCTTGCTCAAGGGCAGGCCAGAACTGAGCATTTGGACCATAATTACAGGTGCCATATTGTTCGGTGACCTCATTTGTTCCATATATAGCCGCAACGCGTGAGCCGGGAGTCAGCAGACAGGTTGTGATGATCTCTGTATTCGAGCAGGCAAGGGGAGTAATCAGCAACACTGGGGCATCAGGGTGTTCTTCCGCGTGATCTGCTTCACTCATGCCCAGGACATTGCGGGCATATTCAATAATCATATGCTGACAACCACCGCACGTACCTAGCGTGGGGATATGATGCTCACGCGCATATCTGAGAGCATGAAGGGCTCCATCTATACTGGCGTAAGGAGTATTCGGAACAAACCACAACGCTTGATACGGCGCCAACTGCTGCGAAGTTCCTTGTTCAAGGAAAGGAGTCGCTAGCCACTCGGCCTCGAATTGATAGGCAAGGTCATGAGATGCCAGTTCGAGTGCCTGAGGAATCGCCACATGTGCCTTGACCTCGTGCTTCAATTCGCCAATCAGTCCGATACGGATCATCTATATCTCATCCTTTCTTTTCCTACTGGCTCTGATTCTACCTCATCAAGCGATAAAACACATCGTCCTTCTGGACGATATGTTCCCGCTCTTTTCCTGCTATACTAGTAAACCCACCCTCCTTTGGCTGCTTTCTTCTGCGCCTAACAGCTCCAGGTCATTTTTCGCACATGCTGGCTTCTAAAAAGGGGTTCCGACATTTTTCTTCACAGAGCCTCTATCCAGGTAAAATGTCTCCATTTGATCATCCCTGCGTTTAGAAGAATGTCAGGGGCAGAGAAGTTTCCCATCATCCCATGACCACTTAAGAATAAGGAACAATTTGATGAAAGGAACTCTATGGAGAAATTGGTAGCGCTCCCGGTGGAGAGTATCCAGCAGGAGGAAGACGCTGAGCAGGTTCTTGTTGAGCAGGCGAAGACTGATCCCACAGCGTTTGGGGTCCTCTATGAGCGCTATGTGATGTATGTCTATCATTACCTGCGGACGCATGTCGAGATAGATGAAGATGCCAGGGACCTCACCCAACAAGTCTTTCTCAAAGCACTGGCCGCTCTGCCAGGATATCGCGCTCGTGGAATCCCTTTCAAAGCATGGCTTTTTCAGATCGCGAGTCACCTCGCGACGGATACCTACCGGCGCCGGAAAAAGCACATGACCTGGGATCTGTTACCCGAGGCAATGCATCCTCTCTCAGAGCAGAATCCCGAAACCCTTTTGCTCGAACACGAGGCCCAGGCGCGTCTGCGGCATTTGCTTCTGGGCCTTACTCCTTACAACCGGGAGCTACTCGCTTTACGCTTTGCAGCTCAACTCAGTAGCACTGAAATCGCAAAAGTCGTGGGCAAGAGTCCTGCCGCCGTGAAGAAACAGCTTACTCGCCTGCTACAAACCCTGAAGGAGGCATTTTATGAAGCCTGAACGCCCGTTGATAGCTCGCTACGTTGATCTCTTGACTGACCCATCTGATGACGCTTTAAACCACCTTGTCCAGGAACTCGATGCTGCCTACACTGCTCCCGCAAGACCAGCAGGACTTTCCTGGCCCCCTGCTTCACAGCGCCTGGAACTGGTACCACAGCAAACGCTGAACACCAGGACACCCTTCGTGCATGCGCGCGCGAAACGTGGAAGCAAAACAGCGCTTCTCGCGTTTGCCGCCATCCTTGCACTGGCCGTACTCAGTGCAACGCTGTTCACTACCATAGGTGCTTCCTGGTCACGGCAGAACCGTCAAGCTCAAACGCCTTCTGCTCTTTTTGCCGCAGATGCGCTGCTGCTCCAGCAACTTTTGCAGAACAAAGGGACGCCAGCAAGTATTCGGCATCTGGCTCAGAGTGATCAGTTTGCCAGGGTCAACCTTACCCTGGGCTCTGGCAATGTAGAGATCCAGAAGGTCTATGCTGACGGCAATAATGTCGTGATCGGCTATACCATTGATACCAGCGTCTGGCAGAAGGACACGTTCTGCACTCTCTCCCAGCTTCCGTCCCAATGTGTTCCCGCAGTCTGTCCGTTAACGATCATGACCTCTGAGAACCAAACGCTCCCATGCTATGGCAGTCTGGCCAACTTTGGGACAGAAGCTCGTTATACAAACAAACGGGTTGCCGTTCTCGCGTACTACGATACCAGTTCGATCCAGGGAAATCCTCACCACTTGCAATTGAAGGTCTTGCTCACAAAGAAAGGATCGTCGTCAGGAGAAGCATACGGCGATGTGACTGTTCCTTTCCATGCCGCCAAGACCGTCATTCCTGTCAATCAGACAGTCACTTCTCACGGTGATGCTCTCACATTGGAACGGGTAGTGATTACCCCAACGGAAGCTCGTTTCTACAACAGCCCCATTGCGTCCTCGTCCATCTCTCCGGTCACCTTGTCTATCGCAGGAAAGATCTACGATCCCGAAAATTTCCACATCGCCTGGCATCTTGCCAATGCGTACGAGTGGGCTGTGACCTCCGCAAGGAGGGGTAACTCTGTCGGCTTCTACGATGCCTTGCTGGATAAAACGGGTACCTGGATACTGACAGAGGAAGGCGAGGTGATGAACCCGTCGTATCATAACGATACCTGGGCGTTCACCTTCACGGTCTCCTAGACCGTTGGTGTGTTGCCAGAGACCCTACACGGTCCTGGGTGCGCACATCAGAAGAGCGCCATCGCCTGAGCGTGATGAGGTGAACAGCGCCATTGCAAGGAAGAAGGGCCACCCAGGCATGAGTCCTGGGTGGCCCTTCTTCCTTGCTTGCGGCAT
>JBDTHH010000315.1:0-4538 GCA_039937055.1 Ktedonobacteraceae bacterium
TCCAGCGCAACGCTCACGACTGCGCTGATCGGTGGCAATCTGGCCCTCTCAGCAGCCAATTATTGGCTCGCATTGTGGGTAGATAACGCGACAGATACCTTCAATAAGCAGAGCGCATCGGGCAGCAATGCGCTGGTACAGAGCGGCACCAATGCGGGGCCACTACCAGCGGCGGCGTCTAGCCTCGCAGGACTTGCCAATGCCGCGCTCAAGCCATTGCTGATCGGTATCCTGCAAAATAGCTGGTCGTGACCACACATATGTCATCAGGAGAAAGCCAGTGCCGCCAATATCGCCGGAACTGCAATTATTGTTAAATCGGCTGTTGGCAGAGGTGGATCAGTTACGAGCATCCGTGGTGCAGATGCAAAAAGAGGGAGAGCAATATGTCAGGGAAGGCACATTTCACGAGCGTATCACTGACATGAAAGGCGATATCGACGCGCTCAGGGAGCGGCTTGATAGCATGGAAAAAACGATTATTGCCAACCAGCAGATGAATTATCGGCGCGTGATTACCGTCCAGGCGGCTATTCTTTCGCCGTTCGTGGTGGCCGTCATTGGCTACATTACGAAAATGATATTCCACTGGTAGAAAGACAGGAGGACCAATGCCAGCCACCATGATGCGCCGGTCGATGCGACAGTTTCTGCTCGCGTATCTCAGCGCCTTTGTGGTGATCGCCTTTATGACGATCATTGCCCAGGTGCTCATTCAAGTCTCGCTTGCCCAAACGGCACACCAGCGCGCCGTCGCCGGGATCGTCAACCGGCAGGAACTCTACTCGCAAGTGCTGCTGCGCAACTCTATTCTGCTCATCACGCCAGAGTCACCAGCCACACATCAAAAGACGGTGAGCGACCTGCACCTGCGCTATATCCTCTGGCATGACACGGCGGAGAGCATGTACGGCACGAGTACTGCCGTGCCGATCACGCCGCATGACATCTCAGCAAGCGACTATGCGCACCTGCTGAGCGTGAAGCCAGATTATAGCGAGGTTGACACCGCATTGCAGCAAGTATTCGTCTTGGAACAGGCTCCGAAGCCTGACATCAAAGCTGTGGCGAAGCAGGTGGGAATCATGTTCTATCATGAGCCGGTCTACCTCACCGTCCTGGTCGCCGTCTACAACGCCGAAGCGGCGCTGACGGATGCCGCCATGACACTCATTGCGCAGCTAGAGATCGGCGCGTGCCTGTTCACGCTGCTCACACTGTGCCTGGAAGGATTGCTCGTCATCCGACCAGCGCACAAGCAATTTCGCGCAGCCGTTGACCTGATCGATGCGAGAAAGCAAGTCCAGGCGGCCAGCGCACCGCCAACTATTCAACCACAAGGAGGCATATCAGCATGAATGTTGACCAGCCCGGTGCTATCTCAATGCCAGTTCCTGACCGCATCACCTTCTCGTCAACGGATGCTACCTGGCTCGTAGTACACAAGACAGCGGGGTTCAGGTCTGCTCAGGACGTCGCAGCCTACTTCCAATCAGGCTCAGGCGGGCGTGAGGCGTCTGTCCACTATATCGTGGGGTTAGACGGTACCATCGTTCAGTGTGTCCCTGAATCACGCGGCGCAGGTGGGAATTGCTGTCTCGCGACTGGACATGCGCCCTATCTCCCAACGGGCATCAATCTCAATCTGAAGACGATCAGCGTGGAGCATGTCGATCCCTCGATTGACAATAGCACGCCCGTCCCCCATGCACAAAAGGTCGCATCCTTTCGCCTGATCCATGACATTTGCAAACGGCACAACATCCCGATGCGCGAGGGCGACGGCAGCGGCGGGATCATCGGACATCATGATATCGATCCCGTGAACCGCGCGCGCTGCCCTGGGAACTACCCCTGGGATGAAATGTTGGCATCACTCAAAAATGGAGGGACAACCATGCTAGATATCCACAATCCTGATCTGCTGAACTACTACGATCTTGAGTCTGATGGCAGCCTGAAATGCAAGTCTACCGGCCATATCGTGCAGAAAGGCATTCTGGCCTTCTATCTCAGGTATGGAGGCGATGCGCTCAACGGCTTAACCTATCTCGGATTGCCACTCAGCAATGAGCAGGGAGTCCAGGGCAAGACAAATTGTGTCACGCAACAATTTGAGCGCGGGCTGGTCGCCTGGGACCCGCAGCACCAACTCGACTCACCTCCACAGGCCAGCGATGTGTACCTGCTCCACCAGCCACAGTTCGCAGCGTCGCCTGTAACGCCCGCACCCGCGCCGGCACCAGCACTCGATGCAACGGCGCAACACTTGCGAGATGTGCTGGCTCAGATAGAGCAACTCGCAAAAGTGTAGCGTCGATGCGGATCGTCAATCGCGATTTACGCGTTGTCGAGTTTCTGACATTCGTCGAGACCTTGCACGTTTGGGCAATCCGTCCAGGCGTGCAGGTTGTGACCTGGAATTATTCATCACGAAGGGACTACCATGAACATCTTTCTGAAAGCATGGAACGGATTAAATCTCTCGCCCGGCCAGCGTGCCTTCCTGAAGGTGGTGCAGGGCCTCATCATCGGCGGGCTGCTGGCGGCCTTCCTGGCGATTGCGCAGTACTTCTATAGCAATGGCGCGGTCAATTGGCGCAGCGTGCTTGATGTGGCGCTGGTGGCATTTCTGATGAGCGTGGGCTATGGCCTCTCGAAGTACTTTAGCGCGCAAGGGGATGCGCCTGTGGCGACCGCGCTGAGCGAGCTAACCGATGCCGCTGACAAGGCCATCAATGCCGATCTCTCGCGGGGGCCTGATCCGGTGCTCGCGGTGCAGCCGTCGATCATGCAGCGCGCAGTCCCGATTGCGGACAGTGCGCCGCCGCCTCCTGGGCCAGTGCCGCCGAAGGGATAAGACTACTTCGACCCTTTGTCGTGCTGTGGCCCTCTCCTTGCAACAAGCCCCGCTGGTAACTTCACTGCCAGCGGGGCTTGTTGTGTAGTATAGCCTATATCACGGCTTCTCTCCATGCTCAAAGCGGGCTTGACGAGCGGCGGTATAAGCAGACGCGAGACGAGGCGGCACTCCTGATGGCGTGTAAAGTTTACGATCTGTCCCTATATCAGCCATTCCAGAGATATGAAATCTACCCACAAGATGCGCCACAACCTTTTCAAGATCAGGCATTTGCTCCCTGAGAATATCTTTGTACATCTCAACTGTACAGTTACACGATGAACTTTGTAATTCTACGCCGGCAACTTCGCTATAAAGAAGACACTCATCGCCATGCCTAATGTTCACGTCAACTATCTCGCAAACTGGACACCGCCGCCATTGAGTTTCATCTGAAAAAGACTTTCCACCATGGCTCTCATGCGCACAGGTGAAGTACGCGTATCCCGCATATTCCCCAGGAAGCCCATAAAAGAGGCAGGCAGGATATCCTGTACCCTCCTCAAGCGCCTCAACCTTCTTTAGCTCCTGAGCAGATGGCTCTTCCCCTTTAATTTCTATCCACCGCTGAAGGCCAGGAAGCCAGAAATCAGGTAGGTACCATGTGCCGTCCAGATCGAAGCCCTCTTTTTCGTACTCATAGGCAATATCCAACGTCTTGAAGAACACAGACCATCTGGCTTCGAGTCTGCTTCTGAACCGATACCCATCGAAGACGGTTTCTATAGGCTTCATCTTGTGTACACCTCTCGAACAAACTTTCACATCCACGGTTTCTGTCCAGGATGCAATGATTGTATGTGGTGAACGATCACCTGCATTGAGGCATGGACGCGATCTGTTTGTCTCTTTTGTTCTTCATAGATAAGGTAGAGCATAAAAACAATACCCAATGAGCATGCTGCCATTATCACAAGACAGATTAAAACGAGTTGTGCCCACTGGATGATCTCAGTGTACATTTGTGTAAATATGTCCATGTATCGTTACCATCCTACCAGATATATGGCCCAGCGACACAGCAGGAACAGCGCAATGATGCACGCGGCATAGAGCAGCAGGCGCAGTGTCTCATTCATCTTGTGTACATCCTCTCGACTTCACCGGATCACCGCCGCTGATACCAGGACACCAGGACACCAGCGGCGGCACAGGCGATCATCACCACAACGAACGCTATCCAGAACAGCGCATCCTTCCACGTGCGCCGCTTAGTGCGCATACAACGCTCGCTGGTCACCGCCGTGATGCGAGCACGAGCCACGAATGCCGCCCGATTTACTGTAATCACCGTCCTGACATTCGATCACATAGCCTCGGCCATTCCAGAAGGTTGGAATGCACGAAAAGTAGCTACAGAAGGCGCTAGGTGGGCTATAGATCAGGCTGCCAGCGGTGAAGCTGTAACACCAGGGGTTGCCGTTCACCGCCTGGCAGGACGGCTTCTTCGTGGGCTGTGGCCTGGCTGTCGGTTGGACGTGTGGCGTGGGCTTGCGGGTCGGTACAGCAGTCGGTACCAGCGTGGGCGCTCGCGTGGCGATGGCATGCGTGGCCGTCTGGACTGCGATCTGCGCTACCGGCCTCGTGGTGGGCGCCACATCGGCGGGCGTGGCACCTGCTGACGGCATGAGCGAGG
>JBDTHH010000316.1:0-7052 GCA_039937055.1 Ktedonobacteraceae bacterium
ATTGCGGCGGACGCGATAAATCGGGTCCCTACTATTTTGAAAGGTAGATGAGATATATGCCCAATGCATTGATTACTGGCATCACGGGACAGGATGGCAGTTACCTGGCGGAATTCTTGTTGGAGAAGGGCTATCGCGTCTACGGCATCGTGCGGCGCACCAGCACATTTAACAGCGAGCGCATCCTTCACCTCCTCGACCGCATCGAGTTGATTGACGCCGATCTCCTTGACGAGTTGTCACTGATTCACGCGCTGCGTCAATCGCGGGCGAATGAAGTGTACAACCTGGGGGCGATGTCGTTTGTGACCACATCGTTTAAGCAGCCGGTCGCGACAGGCGAATACACGGCGCTGAGCGTTGCGCGTATGCTGGAGGCCGTGCGCCTGGCGGATTGGCCGGTGCGCTTCTACCAGGCGAGCACCTCTGAGATGTTTGGCAAGGTGCAAACAGTGCCTCAGAACGAGCAGACGCCGTTCTACCCACGCAGTCCCTATGGCGTGGCCAAGCTCTACGGTCATTGGATCACGGTGAACTTTCGCGAGAGCCACAATATGTTTGCCTGCTCAGGCATATTGTTCAACCATGAGTCACCCCGCCGCGGCCACGAATTTGTGACCCGCAAGATCTCGCGCGCCGTGGCGCGCATCAAGCGAGGCTTGCAGGAGAAGCTGGTGCTGGGCAACATGGATGCGCAACGCGATTGGGGCTTCGCAGGCGACTACGTTGAGGCCATGTGGCTCATGCTGCAACAGGAGACGCCGGAGGACTATGTGATTGCCACCGGCACGACCCACAGCGTGCGCGACTTTGTGACGACGGCCTTCGCGCACGTGGGCATCGACGATTGGCAACGCTAT
Source organism: Ktedonobacteraceae bacterium (assembly GCA_039937055.1). GTDB lineage: Bacteria > Chloroflexota > Ktedonobacteria > Ktedonobacterales > Ktedonobacteraceae > JALYTT01. Next base: position 861 of record JBDTHH010000316.1, read on the forward strand.
GTGGAGGTCGACTCTCACCTCTTCCGACCAGCCGAGGTCGATCAGTTGATCGGAGACGCGTCCAGAGCGCACCAGCGTTTGGGTTGGCGTCCGCGCGTCACCTTTGAGGAATTGGTGCGCATGATGGTAGAGAACGATTTACAGCAGGTGTCCTGATGGCCATGTCGATCCCGTCGCGCATCCTTATCACAGGATGCACAGGCTTTGTGGGCGGCTACCTGCTGGAACTCTGTCGTATCCGCTATCCACACGCTGAGTTGTTTGGGGTAACCGGACGCTCCACCGTTCCCATGCCCACGCCCACGATGCGCGATATACAGCTTATGGTGGCGGATATCGCGCAGGCAGAGGACATGCACCAGGTAGTGGCACGCGCGCAGCCGGACCTGATCATCCACCTGGCCGCGCAGTCCTCGGTAGCGGCATCCTGGCAGGACCCAGCCGAAACGCTCAGGGTCAATGCCGGGGGAGCCATCCAGGTGCTCGAAGCTGTGCGCTCCGCGCACCTCATGCCGCGCATTGTGCTCGTAGGGTCCGGCGAGCAATACGGCATGGTCCGCCCCGAAGATAACCCCATTCGCGAGGAATGCCCGTTTCGCCCCGCCAACCCGTATGCGGTCTCAAAAGCAGCACAGGACCTCTACGGCTACCAGTATTTTGTGGCCTATGGTCTACCGATCCTGCGTGTGCGCCCATTTAATCACTTCGGGCCGCGCCAGGCAGCCACATTTGTGGTGGCCAACTTTGCGCGCCAGATCGCGTTGATCGAAGCCAGGAAGGCTGAGCCTGTGCTATCCGTAGGCAACCTACAGGCCCGGCGCGACTTCCTGCCGGTGGAGGATGTTGTAACGGCCTACCTGACGGTTGCTGAGCAGGGCCAGCCAGGCGAGGCATACAACATTGGTTCAGGTCAGGCGCGCTCAATCAGCGCCATTCTGGATCTGCTCCTGACTTTCGCGAAAATCCCCATTCAACTACGTGAGGACCCCGCGCGCCTGCGACCCGTAGATGTACCATTGCTGGAGGCTGATACCTCCCGCCTGCGCGCCGATACCAACTGGCAGCCATCTGTGCCCTTCGAGGTCGCGCTCCAGCGAACCCTCGACTATTGGCGCACGGTGGTCAGCGCTGAGCCTGGGTAGGAAGTAGTTGGAACATGGCCCGTGAGGGGCGCCACTACACATACGGCAGCGTGCTCTCCTCTTCGTAGTGCTCTGTCAAGGTTCATGGCACGGGTGAGATGGCCCCAACCCGCGTAGGGATCGGCTTGCCGCATCCGGGTCAGGCATCCCTTGGGGGGCCTGTGGGCCTCCTCCCAGCCACCCCGATGCGGCAAGCCGCATCCCTACGCGGGAAGAGGCATCGCCCTGATATCCGTGCCATGAACCTTGACAGAGCAGTAGCTGCGCGATTGATCGCGCGGGTCAAGCCCACGTCCCAGTCCAACGCAAACGCCTGCTTTTGAAAGTGTTTAGTGATCCGAACAGGCCAGGCTTTGCAATATCGCCTCAATGACTTCATCATCCGAACTAGCCCAGGCTTTCCCCGGACTCACCCCAGTCAGGGCCAATAGCCAGTCGGTACGATTTGCTTTCAGCAATAGTCGTTCCGGTTTCGACTTACCGCTCATTCCTTTTCTTTCCCAAAGCCCACACGCCCTCGCGCCGGTAGATCTGGACCATCCAGATAGCAATTCCCACTTCGACCAGAGCAACACCCATCCGAAACAGGCTGTACCAGAGAGGACCAGTAGAGGGCAACACATGAGTGATCTGCAAGAGGGTGGCTGGGATCTGGAGGGCGGAGCTGGCAAAGGCAAGCAGCATGAGCCAGAAGACCCAGCGCCAATGGCGCACAACCCCAAGGATGAGCAAGGCGACCACAGCAAGAATGCCGACCAGAAACAGCGTCACCGGAACGGGATAGCGGTCAGCCGGAGAGGACGTGAGCGCGAGCGATTGGGCGTAGATCGCTGGAGCAGCGACATACACCACCAGCAAACTCGTGGCAGCGAGGATGAAGAAGGCGATCATGGCCCTCTCCAGGCGCACTCTCCTGGAATGATGCGTCGGTGTCTTCATTGGTGGGTGCTCTCCTTTCCTGATTGCAAACCGTCAAACAACAGCGAGGTCAGGACTTCTGGCAGTTCTTCCCACCGCTGGGCAATCACCTCGTCGCCAAGCAATTGGAGTGTCAGCAGACCCAAAAGCAGGCCAGCGATGGCACGAACCGTGAGAGACACATCGAGGCTGTGTCCTTGTCCTGCTCCATGCAGCGCCTGGAAGGCATGTTCGGCGACGGTGAAGGTGGGCAGCAGGACCTGCTGGTAATATAGTCCACGCAATTCCTCATTGACCAGCATTTCTGGCAGGACCGCCTGGAAGACCTCCGCATTGGGCCACAACAGGGCCATGCGCTGGCGGAGGTACGCGGTGAAAAAGGAGCGCAGATCCTGTTCGCGCTCTGGCATGAGTTGCTGCTCGCGTTCCGCTGACTCATTGAGGCGATGGAGAATTCCTAACAACACCTCTGTTTTGCTCGTAAAGTAGGTGTAGATCGTGCCATCGGCGATCCCGGCTACGCGGGCGATGTCTTTGATCGTGGCGCGATGAAAGCCCTTTTCGGCAAACACCTGGGTGGCTGCATCCAGGATCTGCTTGCGCCGAGCAGCCACCACCAGTTCTTGGATGGGATCAGGCGTCCTGGCCATAACTGCATGCTCCTTTATGAGCGTTGTATAACGCTGCTCAGTTTTTTTCAATCGCTCTTTTGATAGCATCAAGAGTATCTTGAGATTCGCGTGCGATTTTCTTTTTTACAATGACATTGAGTAATTTTGCCTTCAGAGACTTTGTCGAATAGTAATGCCTGAATTCCACTTTTGTCTCATCTTCGGCAAGAGGAGTGAGTTTCGCTTCAACCAGATAATCTGGGAGCAGTGTTGTAATCCCCATAGTATCTTCAGGTAAAGTCGTGACGACCCGTTCCATGGGCACCACTTCAATATCTTTCTCCACACAGGTATTTTTCCCGTCTTTGAGGTAGCACCTATAGGCAACCCCCGGCCCTCTCTGACTTTTCCCTGAAATGAGCTCTACCCTCTTGACCCTTGGATGGTATACAGCAATGTTTGTCAGGTCTTGATTAAATTCCCATACGACCGGGAGAGGTGCATGAATAACAACCTCTTGTCTTGACTGAAAAGGAGGAAATGCCTTCCTCTCAGGCGTTTGAGAAGCCTGCATCGTTTTGTTCCTTTCTCGAAGCGTGATGCCACGAACGCGTGCGCTGATGGCGAGATCCTTTAGAGGCAGAGGCTCTCTTGTTTTTCTTTGTAGTGGTTGAATAGCAAGCCTCATTGAATGTTCATTCATTAGAATGATAAAGCATTCAATGAGGCTTGTCAAGTCTGAGAAATGAGACGGAGGTTTCACTAGCGGTGGGAGTTACCTGTTTGCAGCAAATTTAAAAAGCCGGGGCTAGCCTCGGCAGCAACCTTATCCAGCAACGAAAATACAAACTGCATCTTTATTCTCCCTCCTGACCGCGCAAGCGAGGTCGACACGGACACGTCCCGCCTCTCTACCTAATATCAGAAAGGCATACCTTGACGCCTATTGGGCGCCGCTGGGCTGCGTCCGGTTCCTACGCGGATGCGGGCAAGTTTTAATACATCTCCAGGTACTCGTCGCGCTCCCAATCTGTGACGTGGGCCTTGAGGCGCGCCAGCTCGCTGCGTTTGATGGTGGTGAAGACTTCGACGAACTCGCTGCCCAGCAAAGCGCGGAAGTCTTCGTCGCCCTCCAGGGCGGTGAGCGCCTCGTCCAGCGTCGTAGGCAGTGAGGCGAACTGCTGCTCCTCGGCCAGGCCCTGAGCGGCTTCGTGGGGCATTTGCTGGTCTTTGAGGCCCAGCACGCCTGCCGCGATGACGGCCGCCGTTGCTAGGTAGGGATTGCTCAGCGCCGTGGGCAGGCGGTTCTCCAGGTGGGTGCGCTCGTCGCGACTGTTCTTGGCGCGCACCATTGCCGAGCGGTCCTCCAGCCCCCAACTGATGTTGATGGGCGCGAAGTGGTGGGGCACAAAGCGATGATAACAGTTGGGGGTCGGCGCCATCAGGGCCATGGCGGCACTGGCGTGCTTGAGCATGCCCTGGGTGAAGTGGTAAGCGGCCTGCGAGAGGCCATGCTGGTCGCCGGTATCCAGGAAGGCGTTCTCCCCACTGGCGCTGGAGACCAGGCTGACATGCGTGTGCCCGCCGCTGGCAGACTGGTCGGTGAAGGGCTTGGTCATGAAGGTGGCGTGATAGCCCAACTGCTGGGCGATCATCTTGACCCCGTTTTTGAAGGTGAAGCCCAGGTCGCCCGCGTGCAGGGCCGGGTGTGCCCCGTAGTTGATCTCGAACTGGCCGGGACCGTACTCGCAGTTGGCCGTGATGATGTCGATGCCGATCTGTGGCATCAATTCGATGATGCGCTCGGCCACGGGCACCGCGACATTGCGCGTGGTGTTGAAGATATGCAGTCCGTCGAAGATGGGCTTCAGCGTCGTGGGGTCGAGCACGTAGAACTCGTACTCCAGGCCGATGACGGCCTGATAGCCCAGCTTGTCGAGTTCGGCGACGACGCCGCGCAACACGTGCCGGGGCGCGGCATGCAACGGCGTGCCATCCGCCCAATAGGTATCGCAGATCAGGCGCGCGGTATGGGTCATCCAGGGCACGATGGCGGCGGTCGAGAGGTCGGGGATCAGCACCTGGTCGGCGTAGTTGACCTCTTCGTTGTAGCGGCTGCCTGAGATCACGAAAGAGCGGCTGTCGAGGGCCACGGTGCCCCCGTACATGTTCAGCCCCTTCTGAGCGTAGCCCTTGACTTTATTGAGCGGGATGATCTTGGAGCGGGCAGTGCCGTGCAGATCTGGCAGTTCAAAGAGCACGTTGCGAATCCCCTGCTCCTCCCACTTTGCCAGCAATTCGTCCAGTTCGACATCTGTATGTGTATGCGTAGTCGACATGATGCAGAAAACCTCCATTTCAGCCGGTACCAATGGTGGTACCTCTACAGAACAGAAATAGGCCGGTGAAGCGCGAGGTGCGCATCCAGTTCATTCCAGGGCAGCAGACCATCGATCCAGCTTTGCACGCGATCCAGTGCCAGCATAGCGTGTTCAACGACTGCCAGGAATTCCTCGCCACTGGTAGGGCCGCTCCCCCGGAAGTATTGTACCAGCAGGTGCTCAAGCGCCACGGTCTCGCTCATTGACCATTTATCCAGGCGCGCGGCGTGCCGTTCCAGCAGCGCCGCGACCATCTGGGATACCGCCGGCACGGGTAGCGCGTTGTCCTTGACCAGTTGGCGGCATACCTGCAAGTTTTCGCCGGACCAGAACAGGTTGAAGTTCGCGTAGAAACAGCCGGGCAGATTCCCCATGGGGGGCCGCGAGAGCGAGCGCAACTGGCTGACATCGGCCGGCTCGTGTTGCCAGACGCGGCTGGTGAAGGCGCGCAGTTCGTCGAGCACGTGCGCGGTGGTGATCTCTTTCTCAGCCTCTGCCATGTTCTTTAGGCCCTCTCTAGCTTCGCGGGAACCATACCTTCACGCAGCAGGCGCTCGCCCGTGGCGTGCAGGTCATCCAGCCGTCCGACAATGCGTGCGAAGAGGCTGACCTTGCCGAAAGGCATGGTATCGCCATAGAAAATACAGATCGTTTGCCGGCCAGGGTAGTAGCCGATATCGCCGGGCTGGACGTTGAGGATCTCGTTCTCAGGCTCCGCGTAGAACGGAACCATCACGATTAGCTCGCGCCCGGCGAATTTCGCGTGTGTGCTGAAGCTGTCAATGGGGAGGCTATCCCACATATGGCTCGCGATGACCGGTGCCTCCTGCTCCAGCAGTTCCGCGATGGCCTGTGTGCCGCCGATGTTGATCACAAAGCGTTTAGGCATAGAGTGTCAGGACCTTTCTCATCAAGCCGATGAAGCATGCATTCTGCATGCAAACAAAACGCCAAGGCGCATTCAATATCAACATACCTGATGTGCTCGTGTCAAGCGCACCTGTACCAGGGCACATAGTACCATTGTCGGCCCGATACCCGATCCGCGTAGGAGCGAGGCATGAGACGTAGGGGCGCCGTTTACAAGCCCGCCTGTTACCCTATGACATCACGATCATGCCTGATGCACGGGCTTGTAAA
>JBDTHH010000317.1:0-9566 GCA_039937055.1 Ktedonobacteraceae bacterium
AAGGGGGTCCTGATGAATCCAACCGTGGCGCAATATCTCGGGTTTGTTGTGGGGGCTCTCATTCTGGCCTGGGGTGTGATAGAGATAGGCCGGAGAGTTGTCCGCTCACGCCCTCAGAGGAGTGATATGCGGCTCATAAACAGGTGGGTGAAGCTGGATATGACCCACGCGGATATGGATAGCATGCAGGAAGCGCCCCTGATTGTAGATCAGGACCCGGATGATCAGGAAGACCTCCCTGAGCAGAATCATCACCGGCGTGCTCAGCAGAACGGCCACTTTTCTGGAAGCAAGAAATCGCTTTAGTGGATTGACTCCCTATTCCTGATCTTTCGGCTCTTCAAGGATGCGTGAGATCTCCGCCAGCACATCGGTAGCATCCAGTTCCGGCGCGACTTCGGACCCATCGGGCGGTGGCTCAAAAGAGAGATCGCCGGGCTGGGTTTCGCCCTCGTTCTCTTCCATAAATTCGCGCTCGCAGGCTTCGAGCGCTTCCAGGGCAGAGAGATGCCCATACACGATACGCGGGATCAGGCTGTGATAGATCGCGACCGTCTGCGTCAGCGCTCCAAACACAAACTGGAATTGCGCCAGTGACAGGCCCTCGTCGCCAATGGGCACGGTCTCTTCCAGGCGGATCTCGCCATCGTCCAGGTCCAGGCCGAATTTGCCGATGGTGATGCGATAGTTGATCGCCATCAGTGCTTCCAGGCATTCAAATCGCTTCTTGGCAGTTAGCGCATTGATGTGTGGCGCCACAAACAGTAACTTACGCACATCCCCTCCCTGCTGGATACCCACAATCATGCGCCATTGTCCCTGGCTGCCATGAAAGGCCAGTTCAATGATCTGCTGCTCTTCATCAACATTGGCGAGCCGCAGACCCATTGAGGTCAGGTATTCTACAAGTTCAGGGATACCGAAGCTGCCGGCCATGCATTGCTCCTTCTCGTCTGTACTACAACAGGTGGACGCGGAGAAAGAAGAGGCGGATATACGCCCCGCGCTGCACCTCCTGTTCCAAGTATACCATATGAGGCCCTCGCAATTCGGAAGAACCACCATATCCTTCATAATGCATTATTCGATCGAGAAAGAGATTTCTCAAATCACCCTATTTCCCAACATGACAGAGGGTGTCGTCTTTCCCATGTTATACTCCCCGATATGTGCTTTGTTGACCTCAGAAGTAAAAGGGATGTCTCTCACGATGAAATATGGTTTTATTCTGCTGGGCAAACCCTCCGCGATTGTTGAGTTGGCCCAGGAAGCGGAGGCCGCTGGTTGGGATGGCGTCTTCCTCCCTGACGACTGGATGTCCGCCTGGATTACGCTGACGGCGGTGGCTATGCGCACACAACATATCTCCCTGGGTACCATGCTCACACCGCTCCCGGAACAGTTCCCCTGGTATGTGGCCGCGCAAACCGCTACCCTGGACCAGCTTTCGGGGGGGCGTGTAATCCTTACCGCTGGCCTCGGCGTGCTGGAACTGGATAAGTTCGGTATGCAGGATAACCAGGTGCGCGCACAGCGACTTGACGAAGGCCTGGAGATCCTCGCTGACTGGTGGAGCGGCGCCGCCATGCGTGCGTTTACCTACACAGGGCGTCATTACCACTTACACGAGATGCGCGCGGATGTTGACTGGCGCACGCATGCGCCACTGCAAAAACCGCGTATCCCCATCTGGGTCGTTGGCGGCTCAAAGCAGAGCCAGATTCGCCGCGCGGCCCGCTGGGATGGCGCCGTAATTGGTGGTAGTCCCGCAGAACTACGCGCGCGCAAGGCCGCCATTGAGGCCTTGCGCCCCGCTTCCATGCCTCTTGAAGTCATCACCGAAGGCGAGACGCCTCCCGGCGACCCCACGCGCGCCGCCGCCATCGTTCGTCCCTATGCCGAGGCCGGCGCGACCTGGTGGCTGGAGAGCATGTGGGACTTACCTGGCGTCACCCGCGACTACGATATGCGCACCCGCGTCCGCTCAGGCCCGCCGCGTATCCTGTAGGGTGTGGCTTGCCTCACCTGTTCCAACACAACACATTTGCCGAAGAGGGCCTCGTGTCTACAGAATCGCCGTCAGTTTGTGCTTGTCGGCTAGAGCGGGAAGTGCGCGCCTGCCTTGCTGTAAGCCTCCTGTTCCTTGCGGAAGCCGTCGGCGTCGGTGCCGCGCGCCGCCGCCAGGAAGTCCGCCAGCAACTGTAATGGCAGCACCGTCAGCAGGGGCGTCAGTTCTTCGAGCAGCTCGACGCCATCACAGACGCCGAAGCGTTGCCAGCCCTCGCGGCTCAATAACTGGTTCGTCTGCGCAGCGGGCGCCTCACCGATTAGCCAGACACGTGTCCCGATCTCGCCGAGCGCCAACAGCAGCCCGGCCACGCGCTCCTGGGCCGGCCCTTTGACGCTGATGGGGATGAGCAGATCCGGCTTTTCAAAGGCCACCTGGGGGCCGTGGATGGCCTGCTCCAGCTCAAAGCCCTCGGCCGTTACGTAGGCCGCCTCTTTGGCCTTCAGCGCCCCTTCAGGGGCGGTTACGGCGTTAGGACCGGCCCCCATGAAGTAGATGCGCCGCTGGTGCGCCACGGCCTCCTGAGCGATGTCGCGTACATCGTCTTCGCGCGCCAGGATGTTCTCCATGAGCGTGGGTAGTTGGGCCAGATCTTGCTCCAGGCGCTGAGCTACCTGCGCGTGGCCGTTCAACGCCGCCAGGCGCGCCGCGACCTGGGCCAGGCGTGTCAGCGCGGCGACATAGCTGATCGAGTGGGCCGAGGATGGGTCCTGCTCCACGGTTTGAAGCAGCATATCTACCCCCTGCATCTTCGAGTTCTTCCCTGTGATGCCGATGGTTGCCACACCAGCTTCCACCGCGCGCTGCACTGCCCGGTTGCCATAGTGCTTGCTTCCCCGGTGGCTGATGACGATCACACCATCGTCCGAACGCAGGGGACGTGGGTAGTTGACAAATTCGAAAGAACGCAGCGCCCACGCGTCTGCCCCCGCCAGCCGCAGTAGATATTCGCCAACACTTGCCGCGTGGAAACTCGTGCCAATCCCCGCCAGCAAGATGCGCCCCGTGCGCGCCAGCCGCTCCGCCGCCTGCGCCGGCCCATCCCAGTCGGCGAGCAGCGCTCGCACCGCCCCAGGTTGGGCATGAATCGAACGATATAAGCCTGTACTGTTGTCTGCCATCAAATAATTTCTCCTTTTTTGGTAGCATCTACCGAGAGAAGTGTAGCCTATAGAGGTGCAGAAATGCTAGAGCCATCTGGCGAGGAAATGCACGGGTTGGCTGGATGTAAGGGCGGGGGCGTGTGGGTAGGGGGCATGGTGGGGGCGCGATTTACAAGCCCCTACCCACCATGCCCCGGATTTCCTATGCAGTTACAATCCACAGGCTAACGCGTCTATCTGCATATACCCCCTCCCTGTTGCTAATACTCAGGAAGAAAGGCCATACCATACATTATGACAAACGCATCAACGAATGGCACCTCTGGTGGCCAGGGGCAGACCTCGCATGGCTCATCTCTACAAGACCGTGTGCAGCATGGAGCTGAGAACGCGGTGCGCTGCATGGGAGTGACAGGGCAGGATCGTGTCTTTATTATCACCGACAAGGCACGCGAAGGGATCGCGCGCCGGGTAGCGGATGCGGCCCTGGCGAAGCACGCCACTGTGAGCCTTCATCTCCTCGAACAGTATGGCGAGCGGCCCCTGACCGCGCTTCCAGAGGCGCTACATAACGACCTTGTTCAGGCGCACCCCACCGTTACCTACTACATCGCCACGGCTCAACCGGGGGAGATTGCCTTCCGTATTCCTTTCCTGCCCTTCCTGGTACAGGAACTTCATGTGCGCCACGGTCACATGATTGGCATCGATGAGGCGTTGATGGCCGATGGCATGTGTGCTGATTATGACGAGGTGTTTCGCATGACCAACCTTGTCTACGATCTTGTGCGTGATGCGCGGACTATCCACGTTACCTCGGCGAAAGGCAGCGATGTGACGGCGACTTTTCACGAGGATTGGCAGTGGGTCCCCTGCCATGGTCGCTATCACGAGCAGGGCAAGTGGGGCAACCTGCCCGAAGGCGAGGTTTTCACGGCCCCGGCCACCGTCGATGGCGTCCTGGTGTGCGATGTGCTGGGCGACTACTTCTCAGCCAAATATGGTGTGCTCAAGCACCCGGTCACCATCACTGTGAAACATGGCTATGTCACCGATGTCAGCAGCGAGGATGCGCCGGTCGCACAGGAACTGCGTGACTATCTGTTCTCGGTTCCCAACGGCAATCGCGCGGGCGAGTTCGCTATCGGCACGCTAACCAGCCTGAAGCGCCTGGTGGGCAATCTCTTGCAGGACGAGAAGATTCCTGGCCTGCATGTGGCCTTTGGCAACCCCTATCCGCAGTTTACCGGGGCCGACTGGGACGCGAAGATCCACGTGGATGTCATTCCAACGGTGTGTACAATTGAAGTAGATGGGCGTGTCATCATGCGTGATGGCGTATTTTGCTTCTAGCTTACCGTGTATTCTGCATGCAAAACATTGACATTGCCCGTGTTTCTGGGTAGAATCGTAATGGAACATTGACACTGGTATCATCGCATAGCATCGTATCCTGGCTATCCTACCTGCATGCTCCCGACGCGGGATGTTTGAGAGGAGCCTGAGCGTGTCCACAACTAGAGGCCAACATCTCATTGGTAGGACGCTGGGTTCGTGCGTCCTCGAAAAACTGCTTGGCTATGGCGGCTCCAGCGCCGTGTTCCTGGCCCAGCAACACTCACCAGAGCGCAAGGTCGCGGTGAAGGTCTTCCTGCCACGCACTACTATGGACAGTCAAACACGGCAGGATTTTTATCAACGCTTCCTGCGCGAAGCCAGGGCTGCCAGTGGACTGCATCACTCGCATATTCTCCCCATCCACTCCTATGGTGAGGAGGATGACCTGCTGTATATCATCATGCCGTATATGCAGGGTGGAACTCTGTACGAGCACGTTTCCGGTCGCGGCTGCCTCTCGTTGAATGAAGTAGGCGCATACCTGGAGCAGATCGCGTCAGCGCTCGATTACGCTCACGAGCATGGCTGCGTGCATTGCGATGTCAAACCTGCCAACATTCTCCTGGATGGTGAAGGCCACGTCCTGCTCTCGGATTTTGGGATCGCGCGCCTGACCCAGGATGGCGCTCTGGCCCGGCAGGGCGAGGCGGAGGCTGTGAAAAGGCCCGAATCCCTGATGGGCACCCCGGACTATATCTCGCCTGAGCAGGCGCTGGGACAGGACCTGGACCGGCGCTCAGATGTCTACTCGCTCGGCGTGACGCTCTTCTTTCTGCTGACGGGACGGCCCCCTTTTATCGCAGAGACCCCCATCGCGATGGCCCTGCTGCATGTCCATGAGCTGCCGCCCTCGCTCCGCTCGCTGCATGCCGATATGCCGCCGGAGGTTGACCATGTCATTCGCAAAGCCCTCGCTAAGTTCCCAGAGGAGCGCTTTCGCTCGGCCGGGCACCTCGGCGAGGCCTTTAAGCAGGCGCTCGCTGTAGCTAGCGAAGCGGAGCGCAACGCGCTGCGCCCGAAAGTGCCGCTCGCCAGCCCTGGCAGGAGTAGTGCCCGCCTGCTCTCCCCGGTCAGGGTTGTGCATGTCAAACCTGCCTGGTTGTATACACTTGGTCTGCCGCGCGTCCTGCTGATCGGCCTGCTTTTGTTGCTGGTGGCCGTGGGGGCCTCTGTCACGGCGGGCGCGATTACGCTGCGCATCGTTCATGGCTCTGCCTATGGCGCCCAGGCTACGGTTGTGCCTGACCTGAGTGGCGATGCCCTGGCGGTTGACGGGGAGAACGACTGGCCCAAAAGCAATACATTTTTCTTTGCGAATGGGCAGTATCATATCCAGAACAAGTCGGCGCAGGATATCGCTCTGGCGCTCTATGCCAATCACCTGTTCAGCAATTTTGCCCTGACTATCACGATGACCGAGGTTCGTGGCTCTCATAATGACGCCGATTACTACGGTGTTGTGCTACGCGCCAGCCCCGATCAGTCTCACTACTATGTCTTGGAGGTCGCGAGCGCCGAGGCCGGCCAGTACGAGTTTTTGCGCTATGATGGTCAGTGGAAGACGCTGGCCGCTGGTCCTGTACCGTCGCTGCTACCTGACGCCCAGGCCAATACTGTCTCGGTGCGGGCGAGTGGCGCGCTCTTCAATTTCTTCATCAATGGCCAACATGTCGGAACACCTGTGACCGACTCCTCAAGGGCCGCGTTGTCTTCCGGTGATATCGGTCTCTATGTCGAGGAACAGGGGACCGAGGTGGCCTTTTCTCATCTACGCATCAGTGCTTCTAAGTAGTGCGCGAGGGCGCTCGCCAGCGGACGCCCTTACACATCAGGCGCGAGTTCGTTCAGCGTTTCGTAGGTTCATCTTCCTGCTAATGCGGCCCTTACAACGTTGCTGATATGTATGATACACAAGGCAAGCAATCAGTGAGAGAGGAATACCAGATGCCTGCGCGTTTTACCCTCGGCGTCGAAGAAGAGTTTCAGTTGGTAAGCCGTCAGACAGGACAATTGTGTTCATGTGCTGATAAGATCATCGAAAAAGGGCGTAAGTACTTTGGAGAGAAGATCAAGCCGGAGATGACGCAATCGACGATAGAGATCGCCTCGGCTATCTGTCCGGACATTGCTGGAGTGCGCAAAGAGCTATACGCGCTGAGGCCTCAACTGGTGCAGCTCCTGGCGGAGGAAGGCCTGGTGCCTATCAGGGCAGGAACGCATCCCGTCGGACGCTGGCAGGATCAGCAGCGAACAGACGGGGCGCGCTTCATCGCCCTGGAGGAGGAAGAGCAGGATGTGGGACGTTCGCTCATCATCTTTGGTCTGCATATCCACGTGGGTGTGGAGAACAAAGAACTGGCGGTAACGCTCATGAACCAGGCGCGCATGTGGCTGCCGCACCTGCTGGCCCTCTCCTCAAACTCGCCTTTCTGGATTGGGCGCTGCACCGGCGTCAAGTCGTATCGCTCCGTCGTCTGGAAGCGCTGTCACCGCAGCGGGCTGCCTGAAATCTTCCCAAACTGGGAAGATTTCAACCGCTATGTGCAGACGCTGATCGAAATGGGCTGCATCGATAATGGCAGGAGGCTCTGGTGGGATGTACGCCCGCACCCATTTTTCAATACGCTTGAGTTTCGCATCTGTGACATGCCGGCCACCATCGAGGACAGCATCGCGCTGACCGCGCTCTGCCAGGCGCTGATCGCTAAGCTAGCGTGGCTCCATCAACGCGGTATCAGGGCGCATGCCCTGCCGCGTTCCTATATCGACGAGAACAAGTGGCGCGCTATGCGCTACGGCCTGGATGCCAGGGTGGTCGATTTCGTCAATCACCGCATGCTTAGTATGCGCGATTCCATCCACGAACTGCTGGACTTTGTACAAGACACAGTTGATGATCTTGGGAGCCACAAAGAGATGACCTACCTGCGCGCCCTCCTCGACGACCCGCGCGGCACCGGGGCTGATCGCCAGGTAGCGGTCTATCGCCAGACCGGCGATGTACAGAAGGTCATCGAGTTCTTGATGGAGCAGTCGCTCCAGGGGATCGTGCCTGGGGCCGCGTAGGTTGGTAGATTTCGTAGCCATCGAAGCTCACGTGCTGGTACAGTATGCCCGGCCGGCCCCCTCGTTGCGCGAAGGCCATGGCCTCAGGCGAACCTGTCAGCAACACGTAAGCCGCACGTGGGTCACCTTGCACAATGGTTCGATAGGGCAGGTAGCGCTCCATGCCTGGCCGCAGATTGCCATCGATGGCATCGCAAATGATCTGTTCGTTGCTCTCGAAGATGAGGCGATTACAGGTCCAGTAGTCGGAGTAGATATGTGTAGCGCCCACCAGCAGGAGATTGTGAATCAATGCTTCCTGCCGGCGCTCCTCGGCCTGGGTAGCGGGTAAGGTATGAAAAATGCTCACTGTACCGGCGAGGTAGGCCAGCGCTATAAAAAGGAGGGTAGCCGCCTGGAAGCTGGTAACTACCCTTATTACCCTCGCAGGAAGCTTGCCTGGACCGGGCCAGAGCGGTGAGATGCACGCGGGCATGGCTACCAGTAGACCAGTGAGATAGCGCGCATCGGTCACGGGCCAGTGCGCCGCCGCTGGGCTGAGTATATACAGGAAGAGCGTCAGCCCCACGCTTCCCAGCAGCGCGAGCCGGGCGCACTGGCGGATCACAGTGTGCCGCTCTTCGTGTGACCACTGCCGCTTTGGAGTACCTCGCCATACCTTCCACAGTGTCATGCCAGTCAGACCCACCGCTAGCAGCCAGAGCACAATCACGCCCATACCCCAGCCCGTGTAGTAGAGGGTGCAGAGCAATGGATGAGCGCTGAGAAATGTGATTGGGGGCGAGGCCGTGAAATGGCAACTGGGACTGATGCCCGTAATCGTCGGTAAACTTATCTGCACAGCGTTCATGATCTGCTGGCCCAATGAGAAGGGCAGCCCGCTACCTCCATGAATCTGAAAGAGGACAGATAACGAGTCCTGCCCCGGCGCTGCTGTGATATTATAAGTAATCAAGGGAAATGCGCCCAGCAAGAGACCCGGCAGGAGGCAACGGGGCGCGCGTGTGCGCCATTCACGCCAGCAGAACAGCAGCAGGAGCAGTCCCGATGCTAGCACAAACGGCCCGACCAGCAGGTCGCTCCACAGACCCACTCCCGCCGTCAGACCCCACCCGCCATAGAGCAGCGCGCGCCGCCATCTCTGTCGGCTCTCTAGCAGAGGCTGGTCGGCCGTGAGGGCCAGCCGCGAGGCGAGCAACAGTAGCAGTGTTCCGCACACCAGAGTTTCTGCCACGCCGCCATCAGCTTTCAGCTCGCGAATGAGCATGTCGGTTGACCCCAGGCTCAGTAAGATCAGCGAGGCCAGCGCCAGCTTCTTGGTATAGAGCAGGCAGGTCAAACGGTACAGGCTCACGAGAAAGAGCACAAAGAGGGCCAGCAATGCCAGCCGCAGCGTAAAGAGAGATGGCCCGAATAGCCGGAACAGGGCCGCGCCAAAAAACGGCTCCAGCGAGCCCATATAGTTCTGGCCGTACATAAAGATAGGATGTTCCCCGCGATAGGCAATGTGCAGCGCCATTAGCCCCATAGTACTCTCATCGCTATCGTTCACCGGCCAGCTCTGCCCCAACAAAATGAGGCGCAGCACAACTCCTAGCCCAATGATCGCCAGGGCCCCTACACTATCTATCCGGCTGCTCACCCGCTTCAAATTGACATGACGATGTAGCATACTCACACACCCACTTCCACCCAACATCCAACGCTACATTATTCAGGAAGTATCTATTCTCAAGGTACCATCGTTGCTGTCAGCATAGCATAAAGCGCTGTGCTACACAATTTACCCCCATTGATGTGTCGTGCGTAGGGGTGCACGAGAGGTAGGGGCGCACGACACATCAATGGAGGTAAATTGTGTAGCACAGCGCTTTATGCTATGCTGACAGCAACGATGGTACCTTGAGAATAGATACTTCCTGAATAATGTA
>JBDTHH010000318.1:0-7827 GCA_039937055.1 Ktedonobacteraceae bacterium
CGTGCCCTTGCCGTGGACGCCGCTGACCGAGAGCACGCATTTGTCCGCCATCAGTTCGCCAAGCAGCTCCTGCCAGACGATGACCGGGACCCCACGCGCCTGGGCCGCCACGAGTTCCGGGTTGCTGGCATCCAGAGCCGGGACTGCCGGACTGATCACCAGCGCCTCCACGTCCGCCAGGTGTTCAGCGCTGTGGCCGATCTGGATAGTGATCCCCGCCTGCTCCAGTGCCCGTGTGGTCGCCGAAGCCTGGCGGTCGCAGCCAGTCACTACACAGCCCGCCTGCTGCGCCATCTGTGCTACCGCCGAGATGCCCTGCCCACCTATGCCCATGAAATGATATTTAGTTGTTGAAAACTTTCCCAATTGCATATTTGTCAAATGAGTACGCCTTCGTTCTCTGGTTCTTTTGCCGTTTTCATACCTGCTATTTTGATCACTGCCGCCGCGATCTCCCGTGTCGCGTTGAGCTTCGCGAGAGCGCTGGTTGCCTGTTCCATTGAATGTAATAGTGCAGCATTTGCAAGAATAGTTAGCGCACGATCTACAAGGACATCTTGCTTCAGGTTCGCGTCGCGAATGACCTGCGCCGCCCCGTGCCGTTCGAACATGGCCGCGTTGACCTCCTGAGGCGAGCCACCGATGGCCGGTGGCAGGGGTACCAGCAGGCTGGCCTTGCCCAGGGCCGCCAGTTCGCTTAAAGTGGCCGCGCCCGACCGGCACAGCACCAGGTCCGCCGCCTGCAAGGCCAGGGGCATCTCCGCGTCCATATACGGCACGAGTCGATAGCGTCCGCGCGTGGCCTCGTCAAGGTCCGCCATGGCCCCTTCGGCCTGCACGCGTGTCTCCTCGAAGAGCTTCTTGCCGCTGATCTGCAGGACCTGCGCGTGCGCCAGCAATTGTGGCAGGGCCTGGCATACCACCTGGTTCAGGTGCCGCGCGCCCTGGCTACCGCCGGTCACCAGGAGCAGCGGCAGACGCGGGTCCAGGCCCAGCGTGCCCCGCGCCTGTTCCGGTGCCGTTGCGCGCACATCGAGTATGGCCTGCCGCAGTGGGTTGCCCAGTTGCAAGACCTTGCGCGCCGGGAAGCTGGCCAGCGAGTCAGGGAAGGCCACCGAGATGCGCGTCGCCAGTGGTGCGATCAGCCTGTTCGACAGGTTGACCGGCACATCCTGCTGGTGCATCAGCAGCGGCACACCGTTGACGCGAGCCGCGATGCCTGCCGGGACCGCCACGTACCCCCCACTGGTGAAGGCCGCGCGCGGTCGGAACCGGCGCACGATGCCCACGGCCTGTGCGATACCCACCGGCACGCGCGCCACGCCTGTCAGGGTGCGCCACGAGACATAGCGCTGTAGCTTGCCAGCCTTGACGATGGCGAAGGGGAAACCGGCCGCCGGGGCCAGCTCCGCCTCCAACCCATCATCGCTGCCCAGATACAGGATCTCGGCCTGGTATTCCTGATGTAACTGCGTCGCCACCGCCAGGGCTGGATAAATGTGCCCCCCGGTGCCTCCGCCTGATACTAGTATTCGCATGCACGTCCTACAATGAATAACTCTTGTTTATACCTGTCCAGCCCAATCAATTGGTCAACTTAGCGCGTTCGCTTCAAACGCATCTCAATCGTTTTCCGCGATAAGGCTGGCGCCTCCGGCTCCTGGATATAGCGCGAGATGTTAATCAGCACGCCCACGGCCGCCAGCGAGACGATCAGCGACGAGCCGCCGTAGCTGATGAAGGGCAGGGGCACCCCCGTGTAGGGGATGCTGCCCGTGCTGGCCCCGATATTGATCATCGCCTGTAAGACCAGCCAGGTAGTGATGCCGGTTGCCAGCAGCGCGCCGTACAGGTCTGGCGTGCGCCTGGCCAGGCGGAACCCGCGAAAGGCTAAAAACAAAAAGAGCATCACTACCAGCGAGCAGCCGATAAAGCCCAATTCCTCGCCGATCACCGCGAAGATCGAGTCGATGTAGGGCAGCGGCAGATAGCCGGTCTTCTGGCGACCCGCCCCCAGGCCCAGCCCGAACCATCCGCCGGACCCCAGCGCCAGCAGCGACTGGTAGAGTTGCAGGTTGATGCCGGTCACATCCTTGAACGGGTCCAGGAACCCGACCAGGCGCACGTAGCGGTACGGCTTGAAGGCCTGCGTCAGGAAGATCAGCCCGCCGCAGGTCATCGCCAGCAAGAACTGCACAATATTGGCACCCGCCGTAAAGAACATCACCGTCGCGAAGCCCGCGATGATGATCGCCGTGCCCATGTCGTTCTCCAGCAGGACCAGGCCCAGAAAGACCCCCACCAGGATCACAAACGGGGCCAGCCCGTAGAGAAACGTGCTTACCTGCTGGCCCTTGCGCGCCAGCCAGTCGGCAACATACAGCGCCAGCACCAGTTTCGCCAGCTCGCTTGGCTGGAACGAGAAGAACGAGCCAAAACTCAGCCAGCGCGAAGCCCCGTAGGTCGTGGTGCCGAACTTCAGCACGATGACCAGCAGCGGCAACGTGACCGCCAGGCCCAGCAGCGAGAAGCGCCGCCACTGGCGATAATCCACGCGCATGGTGATCAGCATCGCCACCAGGCCGAGTGCTACGAACAGCAACTCGCGCTGGAAGACATACGAGGCGTCGCCGTAGTTACGGGCCGCCACGAACGCGCTCGCGCTGTAGACCATCACGATGCCTATGCAGAGCAGGGCCAGCACAATAAAGAGCATCCAGGAGTCTATCTTGCCGGCCACACGCGGCAGGAACATCTCCAGGCCGGCGAGTTTTTTCTGCTCCTCCTCGCTGATGACCTGCGACGCGGCCTCCCGCTGTTCCATCACCCCTGGCATGCGTGCTCGCCAGCCAGAGGTCAGTCCTGTGCGCTGGTTCCCCGCCGCTTTACGTTGACGGTTCGCCAGGGGCGGCAGGCGCTTGCGCGCTCCACCTGGACGCACCAGCGTCTCCTGCGCCGCGTAGCGCACAGTCCTGGCGGAGACCGGGTTGCGTTGCCGCGACCCGTTGCCCGCCTGCAAGATCTGTTCGCGTGCGGCGCGTTCGCGCTCGGCTGACTCCAGCGCCGGAGAGCGCATGCTCAGCGGGCGCTGGCTCTTTGGCTGTTCCGCCCGTGCTCTCCTGCTCTGGCCGGCTGCTTCCTTATTCTCTTGTCTACGAATCGTGAATGGCATAAATCTGGCTATTTCTTCTGCACTAGCTTGACATAGAACAAATTTTCCAGTATACTTATTTTCAGGTTGCAAATGGGCAACCTGGCCGATGAGCTTACGATTTCTTTGTAGTGTCGTCCGCGGGATGCTCCTGCAAATTCTGTAGAGCTTGCTCTACATCCTTTTCGCTGAGAGGTGCATGCGCGGTGTCTGGATGCAATTGTCGCAGGTCTACGACCTCCACGCCTTTTGCATGCACCAGTTCATTCCACGGGTCACTTTCAAGCGTAGGTAAAGGTGCGTCCGAGCCAGGTGGGAGGCGTATTTCTCGCTCACCCTCCTGAATTCCTAACAGCTCGCGCCAGGTGTCGCTCAATTCGAGGTTGTCCAGGTCAACGGACTCCTCGCTGGCTTGCTGATCCGCCCGGATCTTTGGCGCCTGTCCGACCTCCCTGCCAGGCTGTTTTGAAGGCTGTCCGGACTCCCCCCCACATTCTTTCTCCGCTGATGCCATTTCCATACCTTCATTATTTATTGTGCGTCTGGTGGCACATGGTAGTACCACATAAGATGTTCCGCGATGGTCTTCCAGAGCGGTGCCGCCGCTGTACTGCCATAGATCGCATTCTGTGGCCGGTCCAGCTTGACCAGGATCACGAACTGCGGATTCGAGGCCGGCAGAAAGCCCGCCACCGAGGCCTCCGTCTGATCGGCTGAGATGCCCTGGGTCGTCGCGGTCCCCGTTTTGGCGGCGATGGTGTAGCCGGGAACCAGGGCGTTCTGGGCCGATCCATCGATAGCCGCCCTGACGAGCATCTGCGTCAACTGCTGTGCCGCCTTTGTGCCGATCACGCGCCGCTGCACCCTGGGCAGCGTCTCCACAACGCGTCCATTGTCGTTGACCGAAGCCACCAGGTAGGGATGCATCTGCACCCCGTCGTTGGCGATGGTCTGGTACAACAGGGCCACTTGCAGCGGCGTGGCCAGAATACTCTGCCCAAACGATTGCCGCGTCAGGTCGCTTGGCGACCAGTCACTGGCATCGGGCGAGCGGTAGTAGCCGCTGGCCTCCGCGCTATCGATGCCGGTGCGCTGGCCGAAGCCGAAGCGCTCCAGGTATGGATAGTAGCGGTCCTTCCCCAGGATGTTGTGGGCTACGTAGGCCGCGCCAACATTGGCCGAATGTATAAGCACCTGGGTCATCGTCTCCGCGCCGTGGGCCTCGTGATTCCAGTTGTAGACCACAGGCGTTCCATCGGTAAATGTCAGATAACCGGGATCATAGATCAGGGTATCAGGCGTGATCAGCCCCTGATCGAGCGCCGCTGCCATCGTGACCGACTTCATTGTCGAGCCTGGCTCATACGCGCAGAAGAGGGCCGGATTCAGGAACACCTCTTCGTGGCCCAGACAACCCATCTGGTTCGCATACCTGCCGTACTGGTTGGGGTCGAAGGTCGGCTCGCCCGCCATCGCGACCACCGCCCCGGTGCGCGCGTTCAACACGACGACCGTGCCGCTCTCCGCCTGCAAGTCCTTGACCGCCTGTGCCAGGGCATCCTGCACCATGTACTGCATATTGCTATCGATGGTCAGTGTCAGGTCGCTGCCATTGATGGGCGGCTGCTCCGAGCTGGCTCCAACGATGAGCGGGTTGCCGTTCAGGTCGGTCTCGGCCGTAAAGCTGCCGGGCTTCCCGCTAAGCAACGTATTATACTGGCTCTCGATACCGTAAACGCCCTGGATGCTGCTGCCATCCTGTCCGTAGCCGACGTAGCCCAGGATCTGCGCCGCAATGCTCCCCTGCGGATAAATGCGCCAGGGGCGTGGCTCCAGAAAGATATCCGGCAGATGTAGCGCCCGCAGTTGCAGGCTCTGCACCGGGTTGATATCCACCGCGATGCGCTTCGTTTGCAGGCCACTGTTAAAGGCGGCATGCAACTGTTCTAGCGAGATCGCTGGCAGCACCCCGTGCAGGGTATCGATCAAGAATGCCAGATCGCCCTGGGTGTTATCGGGATGATCCACCGAGAACTGGATTGGCTCGACGTAGACATCATCGCGCACGACGTTTGTCGCCAGGATGTGCCCGTTGCTGTCGTAGATCAGGCCTCTGGGCGCGTTCAATATCTGGTTTTGTATGTGCTCTAGATTGGCGAGTTTCGCCAATTGATAGCCGCTCTGTGACTCGATCACCTGCCAGTAGTAAAGTCTACCCATGAGGACGATCATACCGGTACAGACCAGCAGGAAAATGAGCATCTGGCGTTGGCGTGCGCGGCGCACTTCTATGCTCATCGCTCCTCCTTTATGGTGTGATGCCCCGGTTGCTTCCTGGGATGGGCTTCAGGTGATGAACAACCACCACCTGGACGTTCTTCGGGTCCTCTGGCAGCAGTCCCTGCGCCTTCGCGTGCTGCGCGATGTACGCGGGTGACTGCTCCTGAGAGGCCGTGTTCACCAGGTCCTGGTTCTGCCGTTGCAGCACGGCCTGCTGTGCGTGCAGAGTCTGGATCTGCTGGTTCGCGGCGACGGCCTGCCCCACTTGTGACAGGTAGAGCACGGCCATCAGGCCGATCAGCAGCGTACTGCTGATGGTGAGCGCCACCGGCCCCATGCGGAAAAAGAACGGGTGCAGTTGGCGACGCTGCTTGGCAGCTACGATGGGCTTTAAGGGCGGTCTCCCCTGCGCACCGGTCCAGTTTCTCAGGCGATTCATCGCTACGTTCCTTACATACTGTCAGAGCAACTTTGCAGGCCCTCGCCTCGTGCTGTAGAGGAGGCCGTTCCTGCAACGTGTGTGACGCACTACGAGCTAACAACTATTTCAGCGGCCCGCAACTTGGCGCTGCGAGCACGAGGATTCGTCGCGATCTCCTGGGCTGTGGGTGTCAGCGGCCTGGGGGTCAGGATGCGCAGGCGCGCCTTGTGACCGCAGACACACACCGGAACGCGCGGCGGGCAAAGACAATCTGTGGCCTCGCGCCGCATAAACTCTTTGACTATGCGATCTTCCAATGAATGAAAGGCTATAATTACCATTCGCCCGGCTCCCTCACTGCTGCTATCGCCCTTCCCACTATCTACCTGGCTCAACACATCCACTATGCGCGGAAGCGCCGCTTCCAGGTACTCCAGTTCGTGGTTGACGGCGATGCGTAACCCCTGGAATACGCGCGTCGCCGGGTGGATCGCTCCTGGCCTGTATCCTCCTCGACCTCTACCACCCGCCGCGACTGTCCCGGCCACCAGAGACGCCAACTGCGCAGTGCGCGTAATCGGTCCACGCTCGCGCTCGCGTACGATGCGGCGCGCCACCTGCCGTGAGTACCTCTCTTCGCCGTAGCGCCAGAAAATATCCGCCAGCTCTTGCTCGCTGGCAGTGTTCACAATGTCAGCGGCGGAGGTCTCTTGCGCTTGATCCAGTCGCATATCGAGCGGACCATCGGCACCGAAAGAAAACCCGCGCTGCGGATCATCCATCTGGTGCGACGAGAACCCCAGGTCCAGCACGACTCCCTGTATAGCGAGAAACCCGGCCTCTCCAGCAATAGTTGCCAGGTCAACGAAATTTCCATGTGCCAGAACCAGGCGTTCGCTCTGTACGTAGGCCGAGAGCCGCTCTCCCACTCTTGCTAGCGCCTGGGCATCGGCGTCGATCCCCAGGACTCTCCCAGCGGGCGCGGATTGCTCAAGTAGGGCTTCAGTGTGGCCCCCTCCGCCTAATGTGCCATCTATATAGTGACCGCCGGATCGTGGCTGAAGGAATGTCACCACCTCCGCCAGCATCACCGGGACATGTCGTGTTTGCATATGTTCTCTAGAAGGGGATCTCGGTCCCCTCGGACTCCAGTCTCTCCTGGTAGGCGCGCCAGGTGGCGCGGTCCCAGATCTCGAAGTGGTCACGTACCCCGGCGACGGTGACCTCGTTGCTCAGCTCCGCGTAGGCCCGCAGCTTGGCGGGGATAATCAGTCGTCCCTGCGTGTCTAGCTCGACTTCGCTGGCGCTGGGATAGATGCGCCGCTCGAAGTCGCGCAATTCATCGCTGGTCTTCCCCGCCACTAACTCGGCCGATTTCTCTTCCCAGCGCTGCATAGGGTATACTGAGAGACAGGTACCCATGCCCTTGCTGATCACCGCACCCCGGTCCATCTGGGTACGGAATTTCGCGGGTACCGCCATGCGTCCTTTAGCATCGATTGTGTGTTCATATTCGCCGAGAAACATATGAAAGTGTTATCCAATACTGCTTATCATAAGATCACTTACGCGTCCATATGGCATGGGGTAGCTCACCCTGTTTCACCACATACCATGCAATCTCACCACTTTCCCCCACTTCTCCCCACTACATTATACAGTAATCCCGAGGATGCGAAAAGGGTGTTATCCACCAGTTTTGCCCTCTACAAGTGGATAACTTGTGGATAACCCACTACAAGCAGACAGCTAGAATGTACCAGTCACGCTGTTACGATCGATTGCAGATAGAAGGTGGCAAGCGCTGAATGTTGGTGTGAAGCGGAGTTGACAATAATATGACAACGGCACAGAGGCACACGAAATAGCTCATCTTTGGCGCTAGATGAAAATTTGCTTAGAGTTTTTTAGTGAATATTTTCCACACGCGTGTAGACGCACATTGAGAAAAAGAAACAGGAGAGGTAGGGGCGCG
>JBDTHH010000319.1:0-9521 GCA_039937055.1 Ktedonobacteraceae bacterium
GGGGCGGAGGCCTCCAGTGCGGCGGCCGGGCTGCTGGCGCCACTGGGTTCGCTCACAGGTCCGGGGCCGTTCGCCGACCTGTTGCTGGCGAGCTGGTCGCTCTTGCCCGCGCTGGTGTCGGAACTTAAAGAGGTCAGCGGCGTGCATATCGAGTACGAGCAGACCGGCGCGCTGCGTGTTGTGCGCAACCCCAGGAATATCGCGAACCTGAAGAGGCGCATGCAGGCCTGGGAGCCGCTGGGCCTGCGCATGGACTGGTTGACAGGAGACGAGGCGCGCTCACGTGAGCCGCTACTGGCCCCTGATGTGCATGCTGCCGTGTATGCGTCGCAGGAAGCGCAGGTGAGGGCACCCCGGCTGGTCAAAGCGCTGGCCCAGGCGGCGACCACTCGGGGAGCGAGGTTCTACAGCCAGCAGGAGATTACCGGCGTTCAACGTCACGCTAGCCGGGTCACGGGTGTCAACACTGCGCAGGGCGAGACGATTGCCTGCGAGCACCTTGTCATCGCGGCAGGCGCGTGGACGCGTCGCTGCGGAGAGTGGTTGGATATCAACATCCCCATCAGCCCGTTGCGCGGTCAGATCCTCTCGCTGCTACAGCCGACCGTGCCACTACGCCATATGATCTTCGGCGAAGCCATCTACCTGGCCCCCAAGCTCGATAACACTATCACAGTAGGCGCGACAAAAGAAGAGGTAGGCTTTGATAGACAGATCACCGCCGGCGGCATCTCCGGGCTGCTCAACGCTGCCATCAGGCTCGCACCCGCGCTGGCAGCTTGCTCCATTGAGACCATGTGGACGGGCCTGCGTCCGCGCTCCCCAGACCAGCAGCCCATCCTGGGCAAGGCGCCAGGCTGGGAAAACGTCACGCTGGCCACCGGCCATGGCAGCGTGGGCATCATGCTCAGCGCGATCACCGGCAAGACAGTTGCCGAGCTGGTAACGACGAATACGACCCCGGAGATCATACGCGCGTTTGGGGTAGAGCGGTTCGCGTCCGAACATCATGATGATGCGCATTGCTCTGACAAGCTTCATTCGACCTCATAACGGCGATCCCCTTTTCGCGTAGGGATTCGGCTTGCCGCATCCGTGTGGACGGTCCTTGGACCTGTGAGACCTCCTCCCTCGCCGCGCAAGCGAGGCCCCCCACGGATGCGGCAAGCCGAATCCCTACGCGAAAAGGGCCGTTGCCATGTTCCAACTCACGTTAAGTTACTCTTCGCTCACCGACGACGAGGCATGCTGGCCAGAGAGCAGGCCGCCTCTGCTGTTCTGGTGTTCAGCGAGCATGGAACGGTGGGGAATCTGCGGCGCGGCGTCCATCTCTTGTACGTCGCGGGGGGGCAGGAAGAATAGTACGTACATTACCGCGAAGATGGGTAAGTGTCCGAGTAACTCCGTGGCGGGCAGGAATGGCAGCGTCAGGTTGAAGGGCACAAACATGAAAGCGATGACCAGCCGGGGCAGGATGCCGCTGATGAGGCACAGCCCAATCGTTAACTCGACAGCTCCGGCGGCGAGAATAAGACGCTCGTTGGTAAACCAGGTCAATCCTAGCAAACGAGCAACATTGAAGGTGGGATACACCTTCAGAAATGCCTGGGCCAGCGCGGGATCAAGCAGCTTTTCGGTGAAGGCCAGG
Organism: Ktedonobacteraceae bacterium; assembly: GCA_039937055.1. Classification (GTDB taxonomy): domain Bacteria; phylum Chloroflexota; class Ktedonobacteria; order Ktedonobacterales; family Ktedonobacteraceae; genus JALYTT01. The sequence goes on from JBDTHH010000319.1 coordinate 1,649, forward strand.
ACCGCAATCGAGGTGCCGGCCCCGACGCTCAGCAGCGTGGGCGCGAGTCGCCAGTGGCGCGATAGTCCGCTCAACCATTCGCGCGATCCTTCAGGTTTGGCCAGCCCGCGTCCCATAATCAGCAAGTATAGGGCGATACCGGCGAAGACGCTCTGTTCGAGGACCTCCCAGGCTGGAAAGAAGAAGAAGGCGACCCCAAAGAGGCCGAGCAAGACGCAGGCGCCAATGCGTGTCAGCAAGCCAGCGACAAAGCTGAAGGCCACGAATAGTTCGATGGCCGCAAAGAACAGGTTCACGCCTACGGTATGGGCGTTGAGATTCGGCGCGAAAAGATGCAGCCCGACGGCAATGGCGACGAGGCTAATCGCGGCCTCCACCGCCAGAATCACGCGGTTCGAACGATCATAGTAGCGCAGAAAGCCCAACTGTAAAAACCGATTATCGCCCCCGGCCAGGTGGCGTAGGAGAGCCAGACTGGCTACACCTCCACAGGCCAGGCCAACCATAAGCAGAACCGGGAGGGTGAATAATAATCCAAAATGTGGGGGGTACAATCGCCCATCGATGAACCATTTCTCGTGAGCCGAGGCGGGCATGGGAATAGCGAGAAAGACGAACACCAGCAGCCCGAGGCGCAAGAGCCTGCTCCGTTGAGGTAACATGAAACGCTCCTTTGAGTCTGGCTATGGGTTTCATTTTATGAGAAATGCGTATCTTGTGAACTATCAACATCATACAAGCAGTATAATGAGCCGCGAAAAACCCATCTCAGGCTATCCTCCATGAGTCAGGCGCGGTGTTCCTTTGTGGTTGTGGTTGTAAAAAGGCGCGCTGGCGCGCTACTATTCGTAGTATCGGTTTGGTTCAACAAAACCGAAAGGGAGGCGGTCGCTGTGTTCATGCAATCAAGAAAGTACCTCAGGTTCTTTGTTTCACTACTCGCCTTTGCCATGCTCGTATTGCTCTTCCCCGCGCGTGTACACGCCGATGGTGGTGCGCCTAACCTGGCGTATATCGCGGGAACGGCGCACGGGATCAGCGTGATTGACATTGGGCGGCGGCAGGTAACCGGCGCTGTCCCCATTGCTAGTGACCCCCATACTATTCTCCTCAGCGCCGATGGTCGCGCGCTCTATGTCACACAGCCGCAGTCAGGGAGCGTGGTGGTGATCGCGACGAAGACGAAACAAACCGTCTGCTCTGTCCATCTTTCCGGGCATCCAACGCTGCTTACGCTCGATCCTGGCACGAACCTCCTCTATGTCGCCGCCAATGATGCGCCCGGAGTGAGTGCGCTTGACCCCACAAATTGCGCCATCCGCCAGGTGTTCCAGACACGTGGACCTGTCTATGGGCTGGCAGTGGCCGTTGTCGGCACAGGCATCGCAGGCGGGAACGGGAATCAAATCTGGGCTGCTGAGAACGATGCGCTGGCCGTCTTCGACTCCAGCGGGAAGGCGCTGGCCAGCATTCCTGTCCAGGGCAGCCCACAATATCTCTGCATCCCACCGGGCACTATAGTCTACATCACGACTCGCCAGGGAACTGTGCTGGCGGTTGATCTGAAGTCACACCAGGTGGTATCATCGCTGCTCAGCGGGGGCATATTCGGTCCTATGGATTACGATGCTATCACAGGAGAGGTCTATGTACCTGACCTGCGGCATAACCTGCTCGCGGTCCTTGCCCCGCTGAACTCTGCTGCCAGCATCCCGCGCGAGCCTGGGCATATCATGCGCCTGCCCGCCTCGCCGCAATCGATTGCCATTACCAGCGACGGACAGCTCGGCTTCGTGGCGCTGGGCGATGGCGGCGTAGCCATGCTCGACATTCCGGGGCGGCAGTTTGTAACAACGTTCCATGTGGGCGGCACACCTCGCTTCGTCGTGACTGGCCTCTATCCTTCCCCATTGAGCTTAACGCCGCAGCAGGCCTCGGTGCTGAGCGTTATTGTGAATTCCTCCCATTACATTGCGGCAGGCGCCATCATACTGCTGACTATCTTGCTGGTGTGGCGAGAGCGAAGGCTGAGGGCGAAGCGGCCCGCGTAGGGATGCTGGCCCCTGGTCAGATGGACTATTGTGAGTAGCGTGTCATTCAGGTATTATATATATGCTTTTCAAAGCGGCACTTTTCAGAGGAATCATTGCTGCCGTCATCGGTAAGAGGAGTATGTATGAATAATTATCCTTTTGAGCCGGGGAAACAAACCCCGCAAGGACCATACCAGCCAGGCAATCCATATACGCCGTCACAGCCGCAGCCGCCGGCATATCAGCCAGGCAATCCGTATACGCCGTCGCAGCCGCCAGCGTACCAGCCAGCGAACCCGTATGCCCCCCCGCCACCCACGTATCCACCGACGGACCAGTATACCCGCTATCCACAGACAGATCCGTATGCTCCGCCGCCGGCACCCTTGTATCAGCCAGCGAACCCGTATGCCCCGCTGGTGCAACCTCCGGGTAAGCGCAATAGGGTACCCTTGATTGTGGCTATTGTTGCCGCGCTGGTCATTATTGGCTCCATTGGCGTTTTCGCCATTCGCGGCGCTACTGGAACTGCTCCCACGCCTACTGCTATCCCGGTTCACTATCCCGCAGCCGCCAGCGCGTATAGCGGCTCCGTGCATAATCTCTCGTTCAATCAGGATGCCAATATGGCGCTGACCTCGGTTGTGCAGGATCAAGACAAGATCAATGGCGACATCAAGTTCGGTCTGCCGCTGATTGGCTCTGGGACATTCACGGGAACCGTTTCGAGCAATGGTGCCGTTCACTTTACGGTGACCAGCAGGGATAATGGCAGTGTCACGCTGACATTTACCGGTACGCTTGTTTCACATGGTCCCATGCAGGGAACCTATACTGTGGGTAACGGCCAGCATGGTACCTGGAAGGCGGAGCCAGCCACCTCCCCTGTGGTCTATCCTGTTCTGAGGCAGAAGTATGCAGGCTCGTTCCATAATAACTCAACAGGCAAGAGCGATAACATAACGCTGGAAATTATAACGCAGGATCAGAAGAACTTCACCGGAACTTTCTTGGGTGTAGATCCCGTGAATGGCACTGTTGGCAGCGATAATAGCATTCAGTTTGCTATCTCTGATGGCAAAGGGGGCCAGATCAAATTCAATGGGACGGTCAATATTGATGGCTCGTTGAGTGGTACCTATACCGCGACCGCCGGAGGGACGGGTACCTGGAAGATGTCGCCTCCGACACCGTAATTGCTCAGTACCTGCCATGTCAGGAGGGGCGAGCGTTGCGTAGTGCGTGGCTTGCCTCGCCGTCCTGGTGGTGACAGGATGGCGAGGCAAGCCACGCACTACGCAACGCTCGCGTATAGAGAGGAAATGAGGGCATGGCCTTTCTTGTAGCACCAGCAGAGCATTATAAGGAGAGCTATCTTCAAGCCATCCAGGAATTTCAGGTGGAGGGGAGGCATATGGATGTCAACGTGAAAAGAGTCTCCAGGAATTTTGGCCATTTTCTGCGCTATTTATGGGCTCTGGAAGACCGCAGGAGGGTCCGGCCCGGCAGAGTTCCCGCCACAGATCTCTGGCTGGTCGCTGGCAACGAGTTCATTGGACGGCTCTCCTTGCGTCACGAACTGAATGCAACTCTGCTTCACTGGGGCGGCCACATTGGCTATGAGATCAGGCCGTCGCAGCGCAGGCGCGGCTATGGCAAGGAGATCCTGCGGCTGGGCCTGGCCGAGGCGCGTATTCGAGGGCTGCGCCGCGTGCTGGTCACCTGTGACGAGGATAACACCGGCTCAAAGAAGATCATCGAGCATAACGGTGGGCAGTTTGAGGACGCAGTCGATGTTGAAGGCAGTCCCGTAAAGAAGCTGCGCTACTGGATCGATATTCCATAGTTGAAGCGTAGAGGTAAGGGTGCAGTTGTGACGACGTTTGCTCAGATTACATCAATCAAAGATCCTTGTGTGATGGAGGCAAGAGAGCTTTCTTCGTCCTCCGGGCGCACGCGACAACGCAAATGTTTGTTGGAGGGCATTGACAGTATCCGCTGGGCGCTGGAGGCAGGCATGGCTGTGGAGTATGTCTTCGCTCACACGACCGTGCTGGATACCTCCCTCATCGGTCGGCTCTCAGCGTTGCATATTCCCTGCTATGTGGTATCAGATGGCATTCTGAAAAAGATCAGCGACACCTCATACCTTGTACCCTGTCTGGGGGTCGCGCGTCTCCCGCGCGAGGATGCCTGGGATGATCGCCTGGGAGACCTGGTGCTGGTCCTGGACCGCGTGCAGGATCATGGCAATATCGGTACCATCATTCGTACCGCCAGCGCCTTTGGCATTCGCGATATTGTCTCCACCAGCGCCGATCTGGATATCTATTACAAGAAAATCGTCTCCGCCTCGCGTGGCACGGTGTTTGATACACGCCTGTGGCGTTTCAATGCTGCCACCTCCGCTGTGAAGGCGCTCCAGCAGAAGGGCTACCAGGTCGTCGCCACCAGTTCCCACGCGCGCACCATTCAATCGATGGCCACCTTGCAGGTGAAGCCGATAGCTCTGGTGGTGGGCAATGAGACCGAGGGTGTCTCGCAGGAGATCGTCGACCTTGCCGATGTCGTTGTGCAGATCCCCATGAGCGGCATGGTGGAATCTCTCAACGTCGGCGTGGCGACGGGGATCAGCCTGTATGAATTGAAGTTCAGGATGGTGTTGACTATGTTGACGAATTATATCCGTAGCAGGTTGGGCCGCGAGGTGAACGTGGCCTCCAAGTTGATTCGCCAGGCCTTCGATGCTCGCCTCAAGCAGGTATCCGCGTTGAACGGCACGCAGGTTGTGCTGCTGATGGTGCTCAAATGCGATGAAGTAATGACGATGGATCAGGTCAGCAAGGATATGACGACCTTCGGGCCTGAACTGGACGCGTTACTGGCCCCCCTCTTTGAGCACGGCTATATTCAGCATGCCACTCCCGGCGACAGCATTCTCCTGACCGGCGCAGGCGAGCAAGCGATTGCCCAGCTCTGGAGCGTCGTTGAGCGCGCAGAGAACGACATCCTCTCCGACTTTACCGCCGATGAGAAGACTCAACTGGATACCTTCTTGAAACGTATACAGGCAAACGCGACGCGGATCGTGGAAGAGCAGGTACCATGAGCGGATTACCCTCTACAGCTACCCAGGCCAGTGATCTCCGCTGGCAACTTGCCTGCGAACTGGCGCAGCTCTGTCCGCCGGATCTCGGACGCGAAATTGTGCTTACCGGCTCGACCTCTATGGGCATAGCCGACGAGTATTCAGATATCGAGCTGGTCTTCTATGTCGATATGCCGCCGCTTGCTGAGCAACGCGCGGACTGGCTGTACGAAATTGGCGTTGAGGACCTGGTTCTGGATACTGACCCGATTGCAGATGGCTCGCTCTGGGCGACGTTCCGCTTCCACGATGTATGGGTAGAGGCCGGTTGGCAGTCGCTGGCGGACCATGAAAAGAACCTCGCAGCTATTCTTAGCGGCGAAGTACTTGACCACCATGCGCTGACGTTGGGCTGGATCATGCAACAGGCCCTTCCCGTATGCAGCGAGGGCTACCTGGCCGGCTGGCAGCAATCTCTAGCCACCTATCCTGAAGCTCTCACTCCGCGTTTGCTAGCCAACGCAACCGAATTGTGGAATTTCCCCCACCTGGTTGCCGCCAGCCGGGCTCTGATCCAGCGCGGAGAGCGTTTTACTCTTACCGAGCGTCTGCTGCGTGAGGTACATAATGTGCTGCGCATTCTCTTCGCTCTGAACCAGCAGTGGGAGCCTGTCTGGAAGTGGCTCGCCTACACAACCGCCAACCTCGCGCTCAAGCCTGCTGACCTGGTTGAGCGCATCAACGCGATATTCTCCTCGTCACAGCCCGAACAGAGCTTGCTGCTCTGCCGCAACCTCGTCCATGACACCCTGTTGCTCGTCCCGCCTGTATATGATGTGTCATGCGCGCTGGCTCTGATATAGGATAGGAGTGCGAGGGATCGCACTCCTAACTATGGATTACGTTTTACCACGATTGGGTAGAAGGCATCATAGCCCCAGGGCAAACAAATTTCCGTCCAGGCTTCCCATGTACAGTCTGCCATTGACGATGGTGGCTGAGCTTACGAAGCGGGCGCTGTTCTTCGTGGGGTCCTGGAATTTGTAGGTCTGCTTTCCTGAGGCTGACTTCGCCACAATGATAGAGTTACCTGCTCCTACCACCACTAATCCTGGTACAATCATGACCGAACTAAACACGCGACTAGCCAGGCAGGTTTGCCAGAGGAATGCTCCCGTGGCCGGATTCAGGGCCCTCAGGCTGCCAACACAACTCTTCCCATTGATCGTTGTGCTCGAATCTGCCTCATAGAGTGTGCTGCCGTCCCAGCCGCTGGAGGCGAAGCTGTTCCCGCCTCCTACATTCGACAGTCGAACTTGCCAGAGCGGACCCGCGGCAATATTGCTCCGGTCGAAGGCATAATAGATGCCGTTCTTATTTACCAGCCCGACCATCTGATGCAGAACTCCCCCAATCGTAGCCTGGAAGAGCGTAGGAGTGCTGCCAAAGTCACTATCCGTTATCAATTGGGACGGCGGCACTACCCAGGAACTGACGAGTGATAGATCAGTCGTATTTAGTTCGATCAACCCTACCGACAAATTCCCAGGCTTTTTGCAAGACGACTGTGTGCCTGTGCTCGCATAGAGCATGCCGGTCTGCTGGTCGATAGTGGGTGTATCCCAGACACCGCCTGAAATACAGCCGTCGGGAACCGTCTTGAAGGTGTGAAGGACCGTGCCAGTTGAGGCAGCTAACTGGATAACTTGTCCCTGTATCAACGGGCAATCCCCATATGACGACACGCCCACATAGAGGTCCCCTTTATAGAAGACGGGCCCCGCCCATAACATATGGCTGGGGGAGGTGCCCAGCCGCGTATTCCAGAGGATCGCGCCTGTGGTAGCGTTAAGCGCATAAAGCGTCGCATCTCCCCCACTCACAAAGGCCACGGAAGTCATCGTCCCATTGATGGATATTGTCTCTATGGCTGCTGCCCCGGATGGACCAGCGCTTGGCGGATAGCAGCGCTGAGTTGGAGGAGGCGTCGTGGTGCCCAGGTTAGTTGCCCACACATCGGTTCCATCGGCCGGATTGCTTGCATGCTCTAAGCCATCCCATGATCCCCAATAGATCAGCCCGTTCGCTGCCGTCACCTGGGAACTGATGCCACTGCCCTCATGGCGCGTCCACTCCACCTTCATCAGGCGGGCAGTGGATGCATTCAGAACCGTCTCCGCTCCGTTGAAACCGCTATGCCCAAGGTCCCCCTGGAACATCGTCCAGTCGGTGCCTGTTCCCGTCGCATGTGCTTGAGTCGGTATGCGCGGCCAGAGGAGAAAAGCTCCGAGTATGCCGGCAAGCAAGGCGAGGAGCGTATATAAAATAAGTATCTTCCGTTTCATCATCTCTCCGAAAGCTCATATATAAATACATTTCATGTAAATCCATCGATAATATTAACATGCATGGGTGACGATTTGGTTGCGTCTGAGTTAAGAAAATGCAGCAAATCACAAAATGAGGTTAATTTTTTCAAGACTATCTTGGAGGTCTTTTCTCAAAAAAGATAGCGATACTTCGTCGTGGTCGCCTGCCTGATACAACCTGATATTCAACCCGCTACGGGCTCCCTCTATGCAGAATGCCACCCCATACACGTTAACATATGCCATGAACGAGCGGACATCGGGCGTCTCCGTAGGGCGTGGCAAGCCACATAGGCGTGAACGGAAGCCGAAAAGGAGAGCCGCCTCGCGTCTCCGTAGGGCGTGGCTTGCCTCGCCGTCCCTGTCACCACCAGGACGGCGAG
>JBDTHH010000320.1:0-8170 GCA_039937055.1 Ktedonobacteraceae bacterium
CATTGCTGCTGATGAGGTAATCAGGAATGGCCTTCAAAACGTCCTTCAGCGTGCCCTGGACAAAGTTGGCAACCGCGCCAAGGATCAATCCAAGTGTTGGCTCTATAAAGAGCCAGACCAGGCCACCGGCGATGCCCGCCGCCGTTGAGCGGCCCAGCGTGCCGAAGAAGAGCGCCACCATCGCATAGACAAACCAGCCGAACATCGCCGTCAGCAGCAGGAGCAGTGCATAGCCCAGCCAGCCCGCGTTGAAGAAGTGAAAGTCCGGTGTTATGCCTGAGATGGGATTGAGCGCGTAGCCCAGCAGCACGCCAACGAGCGTGACCACCAGCACGCTCAGCACTATACAAACGATGGCCGCTCCTATCTTGCCGAGCAGAAACTGTGTGCGCGTGGGGCCACGTGTGAACAGCAGACGCACAGTTCCCTGGCCATACTCGCCGCCCACAATCGTACCCACCAGAATAACGATCAACAGTGTTAACAGACTTGGGACGATAGTATTTTCAATAATACTCAGTGACATAGGTAAACGCAATACCTGTGAAATGTTCTCTACCTGCCTGGCCTTCAACTGTTCCAACTGCGCCTGTGTAGGCGGCTGGGCGACACAATCGGGATTTCTGGGAGATTGCGAGCAGAGCACCGGCGAGAAACTGCTCGCCGGCTGGTTCACAACGATCAGTAGGACCAGCCCGATCCCACCAATTACCACGATGGTAAGCACTAATCCGATAATCGCCAGCACTTTCGACATCGCGCGCCGCCGGATCTTGTAGAGTTCCATGCCGACCAGGCGCAGGACTGTGCTCAGGTAATCTTGTCGCCCCATGACGACCGAAGACGTGCGGGGCAAGGGTGCGATGCTCTGCCGCGGGAGAGCCTGGGGTGTCGTTGTCATGCTCTGCCTCACTTTCTCGTATTGCTGATTTCAGTCGCCGCGCGGGCCTGGTCCTGGGACGCGCCACCGGCCAGCGCCGCCATACCCGGACGCGCCTCCGTCGCCGTCGTGCCCGTCAGCTCAAGGAAAACCTCTTCCAGGCTCACCTGATACGGGTACATTTCGGCGATGAAGAGGTTGTTGCGTGCCAGTAGCGCGGTGATCTCCGCCGAACGCGTCGCTGCCATGTCCACACGCATGATCGCCTGTTTCTGCCTGTCAGCCTCCAGGCGCACCTGCGAGATCCAGGAGGCGTCCTGCTCTCTGGCCTGCTGGAGGATTGCCAGCGCCTGCTGCGTCTCTTCAGGCGTGTTCAGGCGCACTATCACCTGCTGGCCCTGGTTCAGCAGTTCACCGACGCGCCCCTGCTTGACAAGTGTGCCTCTCTGCATAATCGCCACGCGGTTACAGACCTGCTGCACCTCGTAGAGGATATGGCTGGAGATGAAGATGGTCTTGCCCAGACTGGACAGGAGCAGGATCAACTGGCGTATCTCGTGGACGCCCACGGGGTCAAGCCCATTGGTCGGCTCATCCAGCAGCACCAGTTCGGGATCGGTGAGCAGCGCGGCCCCGATGCCCAGGCGCTGCTTCATGCCCAGCGAGTACTTATGATAGGCGTCCTTCGCCTGCCTCTGTAGATCGACAATGGTGAGCACTTCATCGATACGACTCTCACTGGCTTTACCTTGTAGCATACCAGAGGCCGTCGCCACCGAGCGCAGGTTATCCACGCCTGAGAGGTACGGATAAAAAACCGGCGTCTCCACAATGGCTCCCATGCGCGGCAGGATGGCTGGCAAATGTGTAGCATTATCCATGCCAAAGATGTATGCCTTGCCCGCTGTCGGCCGAATCAGCCCCAGCAGCATACGAATGGTGGTCGTCTTGCCCGATCCGTTGGGGCCAAGAAACCCAAAGACATCCCCGCGCATCACTTCCAGGTGCAGGTTATTGACCGCGACCAGGGAGCCGAAGGCTTTGGTCAGCCCGCTTGTGCTGATGATACAGGGGGCCGTAGTGCCAGATGTCGTGTCTTCCACTATGAACTCCTTTTCTTTAATGCCTGTTGCAAGCTGCAACCATAAGCCAACATTCCTTGCCAGCCCGGCGGCCACAACCAGCATGGCTTTCTCTGTGATTACAGTGTAACCGAAAAATAGCCACTCTGAGATCACAAACGAGAGGGATTATAGCTGCTACTTTTGAGTGAGAAAAGGCATCGCGTTCCAGCAGCCAGATAGACCAGCGGTGTTAACTCTTAGCGCAATCAACCGTTGAAACAAGCAGAGGGGCAAGGAACTCACGAATGCTTCTTTTCACACTAGCGAACAAGGAAGGCTCTCTATGAACCCCTGGCTGTTCCCAGGTGTCTTGATATTTATAGCGATTGCGGGCCTGCTGCTGGAAATCCTGGTCGCTATCCGGGCCAATCGGCCAAAACCAAAACCACACGGACACGAACGGCGCGTTCCCGCGACTATAGCCTCTCTCCGGGAGGCTAAAAATACGGGCAAGGACTACTGGTATATCACCGCTACCTGGTCCGACATTCAGACAGATCAGACCTATACTTTTCAGACCGGCCCCCTGACACGGGTGCCACCATGGCAGGTTGGCGAGACCGTAATTGTGGCGTTCGATCTACGTAACCCACGGAGTTTCCGCATAGAATAACCCATGGATGAGGCCCCTTCCCGCCTGGGAAGAGACGGCCGCTAGAGGGTTCTGCAAAAGGTATTCGCAGCCTGTTATGTTATCTTCTAGAGGACCCAATCGTTTATACAAGAGGAAGGAAAAAAGACTCGCGTAGAGTGTATTTCATTAAAAAGTAATAGAGCAAGGATGTGGCGATGTGAATGGAGTTTGGTTGCTTCTGGGCGTATTCACGCTTATGACTATCCTCGGCGTCATCCTACAGATACTGCTCATTATGCGGGCCAACCATCGCAAACATCGCAAAGCTCGCTTGAAAGAGCGCCGCGTTGCCGCCACCATCGAGAAAATCGAACACGAAATAGGTGTGAACAGGAACCAGTACTGGTACATTACCGCTACCTGGACGAACATGCAGACACACCGGGCCTATATGTTCCGTGGCGGCCCCTGGCCCTATCTTCCACCATGGCATATAGGCGATATGGTGATTGTAGCCTTTGACCCCGCCGACCCCCAGAACTTCCACATAGAATAGTCACTCTGCCACCACTTTGCCCGCCAGGAACTCCAGCAGCGCACGGTTCACCTCGCGCGCGCGATCGAACATCACGACATGCCCGGCCCCTGGCAGAACAAGGAGCCGCGCGTTAGCAATCTCCTGGCGCAAAACGCGTCCCAACTGCGGCGAGACCAGGGTATCGTTGACGCCCCAGATAATCAATGTCGGCGCCTTGATGGCCTTCAGGTCCTCGCGCATATCCTTGCTCAGCAGGTCCTGGGCCGCACGCAGCAACATCAGCGGTCCGGTCCGCAGCGCGTCGTAGAACAGGATCACGAAGAAAGTGGGCGTCGTGTACCAGATCGCCAGCAGCAGCGGGACCAGGTAGCCGCGTACTGTGCGCCCGCCTGGCAGACCGGCCGGAGCGATCAGCACCAGGCGACGCACGCTGTCGGGTCTCTGGACGGCGAGTTGAATACAGATATAGCCCCCCATCGAATGCCCAACCAGGTGCGCCCGCTCAATGCCGACCGCCTCCATCCATGCCAGCAGCCAGTCAGCCGCTTCGATCAAAGCGAAGCGCCGGCGCGCGCGCCGCATCGTGCCAAAGCCCGGCAGGTCCACCATGTAGACCCGGTAATGCTGCGCCAGGCTGCGCACGTTCCGCGTCCACCACAGACTGGAGGCCGAAAGTCCATGCACCAGCACCACAGGCTCACCCTCGCCCGCGACAGTATAATGCACCGGATAGTCCTCTACCTGAATTGTATGCCTGCGTATCTTAATGGCTCTCCGCCTCCCTGGTTGTTGTATGTAGGATGGTAGCGCAAGAAGGCAGAATGTGCAAGCCCGTGTCGGCCCACCCCCGATCCGCGTACTCAACTTCGCGGTCATGCGCGCGCTGGGCACGCCACCGCGCCAGGTGATCAGCGTCCTCGTGTGGGAACAGGGCATCGTCTATATCACCGGCCTCCTGCTGGGGATCTTCTTTGGCACCCTGCTCTCGGCGCTGATGGTGCCGGCGCTCGTCTTTAGTGGCGTCCCCTCCAGCGGCGCGACCAGCGATACCTCCTCGCAGGCCTTTTACCTGCTGCAAAGCATCCCGCCAGTCAGGATCATCGTCTCCCCCTGGCTAACCGCAGCCCTGGCGGCCCTCGTCGTCATCTGCGCCCTGGCCCTGGCCCTGATGGTCCGCATCGTCTCGCATTCTGCCATCGGCCAGACTCTGCGCTTGAACGAGGATTAAGCCACACATGCATGTATAACGTAGGGGCGCCGTTTACAAGCCCGCACATCATACGTAACATCGGATAACGTAGGGGCGCCGTTTACAAGCCCGCGCATCACCGATGATATCATGTTCACCTGTGATGCGCGGGCTTGTAAACGGCGCCCCTACGTGTTCGATCTTCTCCTCGAAAATGTCGCGAAGCAAGCAACTGAAACTATCCAGCAAAAATAGGCGTTCTATCTATGGCCCGAAATGAAATTCGTAGTGTGCCTCGTCCTGAGGACGAGATGGATACCCATTTTTCCCAACACATGCGTCTACGGTTGTCAGTTTTGCAGGAAGAAACGAGAGGAGACAAGGCAATGATATCGTCAGATACAGCAACACCCACGACACAAGAGATACACAGTATGGAGCAGAGCCGGCGTTCGAGCGGGTGGAACAATGTCGGGTCCATCGAACGTTGGAGTTCCGCCATTGGCGGCGGCGCGGTCGTGCTCGCTGGGGCAGGCTTTGACCTGCTTCGTGGGCGTATCAGCCCTGTGAGCATCGTCTCGGCCCTCCTGGGGGGCGCCTTCATCTTTCGCGGCGCGACCGGACACTGCTATGTCTACCAGGCGGCAGGCATCAACACGGCCAACCAGGACGCGCAGAGCCTGAAGGTCATCAAATCGGTGACGATCGACAGCTCGCCCGAGGAACTCTATCGCTACTGGCGCAACTTTGAGAACCTGCCACGCTTCATGACCCATCTTGAGACGGTGAAAAACGTCAGCGATACCCGCTCGCACTGGGTGGCGAAGGCCCCCGCCGGCCAGACAGTGGCATGGGATGCGCAGGTAACCGACGAGCAGCCGGGTGGGTTCATCGCTTGGCAATCCCTGGAGGGGGCGGATATCGACAATTCAGGCTCGGTACGCTTTGAATCCACACCCGCCAACCGCGGGACGGTCGTGACTGTGATGCTGGAGTACAATCCGCCGGCCGGCAAACCTGGCTCTGTCGTAGCTACACTCTTCGGTCAGGAACCCGAACAACAGGTGAGGGAAGACCTGCGCCACTTCAAGGAGATCATGGAAACAGGCGAGATCCCCACAACCGAGGGACAGCCCGCCGGCGCCGGTCGCGACCACTAAGGGCAAGCGCTCACACCGCTCGCAGGCGCGACCCAGGCGCTATATTTACATAAGGAGACAAGAATCATGAAAGCTACTTGCTGGTATGGGGCGCACGATGTACGTGTGGAGAGCGTGCCCGACCCGCAGATCGTCAACCCGCGCGATGCCATTATCAAGGTCACCTCGACGGCGATCTGTGGCTCCGACCTGCATCTCTATGATGGCTACATTCCAAGCATGGAGAAGGGCGACATCCTGGGCCACGAGTTCATGGGCGAGGTTGTCGAGACCGGCCGCGAGGTGCCAAACCTGCACGTGGGCGACCGCGTGGTGGTGCCCTTTACGATCTCCTGCGGCCGGTGCTTCTTCTGCTCACGCGGGATGTGGTCCCTATGCGATAACTCTAACCCGAACGCCTGGATGGCGGAGAAATTCTATGGCTACTCGGCCGCCGGGCTGTTCGGCTACTCGCACCTCTTTGGCGGCTACGCCGGCGGGCAAGCCGAGTACGCGCGCGTACCCTTCGCCGATGTCGGCCCCCTCAAGATCCCCGCTGGCCTGCCTGATGACCAGGTGCTCTTTCTCTCCGACATCTTCCCGACGGGCTACATGGCGGCTGAGAATTGCAATATTCAGCAGGGAGATATAGTCGCCGTCTGGGGCTGCGGGCCTGTGGGCCTCTTCGCCATCAAGAGCGCCTACATGCTGGGCGCCGAGCGCGTCATCGCCATCGATCGCTTCCCCGAACGCCTGCGCCTCGCCAGGAACCAGGCCAACGCGGAGATCATCAACTACGAAGAGATCACCGATGTGACCGAGGCCCTCAGGCAGTTGACGGGCGGCCGCGGACCCGACGCCTGTATCGACGCCACCGGCATGGAGGCCCACGGCACCGGCGTGAGCGCGACCTACGATAAAGTCAAACAGACGATGCGCATGGAGACGGACCGCCCCTATGTGCTGCGCCAGGCCATTCAATCCTGTCGCAAGGGCGGCACCGTCTCGCTGGCCGGCGTCTACGGCGGCCTCCTTGACAAGGTCCCCTTCGGCGCGGCCTTCAACAAAGGCCTGACATTCAAGATGGGCCAGACCCACGTCCAGAAATACATGGCCCCCCTGCTCGAACGTATCCAGAACGGCGAGATCGACCCATCGTTCGTCATCAGCCACCACCTGAGCCTCGAAGATGCCGCCCACGGCTACGACATCTTCAAAAACAAGAAGGAAGACTGCACCAAGATCGTCATGAAGCCGTAAAAGACTGTAAGGAATGTCTGGCTGGCATTGCTCAACGCCACGTGGCGCGAGAAGCATGGCAGCGACCTCACCGGCACAGGGGCCAATGATACGCCCTCGCTGGTGAGCAGCCCGGTGGTGATCGCCATGTGGAAGCCCCAGGCGGAGGCGTTGGGCTGGGCGGATCTCGCCAGGCTGAGCACCGACCCGCGCGCCTGGGCCGCCTATGGCCACCCGGAATTTGGCGATTTCAAGTTCGGCCACACGCACCCCGACTACTCCAACTCCGGCCTTGACGCGGTGATCGCCATGCACTACGCCGCTGCCGACAAGGTGCGCGGTCTGACAACCACTGATGTGAGCAGCCAGGCAAGCCGGGATTTCGTGGCTAATGTCGAGAGTTCTGTCATCCACTACGGCGACAGCACAGGCTTCTTCGCCACGAAGATGTTCAACAATGGACCCGGCTACTTGAGCGCGGCGGTGCTGTACGAAAGCTCGGCGATCGAGGCCAATACGCCGGGGAAATATCCCCACCTGGCGTTTCCGGTGGTGGCGATCTATCCCAAAGAAGGCACCTTCTACAGCGATCATCCATACGCCATCTTGCATGCAAGCTGGATGACTCCGGCAAAGCAGGCGGCGGCCCAGGCGTTTCGCAACTTCTTGCTGGCTCCCGCACAGCAGGCGAAGGCTCTGGATTATGGTTTCCGTCCCGCCAATGCCAGTGTGGGCCTCGGCGCACCCTTCGACAGCGCGCACGGAGTCGATCCACACCAGCCAGCAACCCTCTTGCAGCCGCCGTCCGTCGATGTCGTGCGCGCAATCACAGCCTCCTGGCACGAACTGCGCCGCAAGGTCGATGTGATGCTGATCCTGGACCGCTCAGGTAGCATGGGCGACGCCATCGGAGGCACCACCAAGATAGCAGGCGCCAGGCAGGGCCTGACTGAATTCGTGGGCCTGCTGGGCGATAGCAATCGTGTGGGCCTGACCGTCTTCAGCGATAGCGCGGATGTCATCAGCCCTGTGTCGCCTCTGGGATCTAAGCGTCAGGACCTGCTTGCCCGCATCAATAGCATCGTCCCCGGCGGCAATACCCGGCTCTTTGATACCATCGCTGAGCAGGTGAAGGCGCTTCAGGTACTGCCCTCGAAGAATATCAAGGCTGTGATCGTGCTGACCGACGGCATGGATAAC
Organism: Ktedonobacteraceae bacterium; assembly: GCA_039937055.1. Taxonomy (GTDB): domain Bacteria; phylum Chloroflexota; class Ktedonobacteria; order Ktedonobacterales; family Ktedonobacteraceae; genus JALYTT01. Next base: position 7,884 of record JBDTHH010000320.1, read on the forward strand.
CAGAGTGCGCTGAACATTAACCAGCTTACCAATCAGATCGCGGCCTCCGGCGAAAATGCCGGCAACGGGGTGAAGGTCTTCACGATCGCCTATAGCAGCGATGCCGATGTCTCCGGACTGACCCAGATCGCCAACGCCACCGGCGGCCAGGAATACGCCGGCACACCGCAGAATATCAAGGAAATCTACAACCAGATCAGCGTGTTTTTCTAAGCGTACACGGCATATCCGTAGGGGCGATGGCTTGCCATCGCCCAATAAGCGTCAAGGTAAGGCATCGCTTGCAG
>JBDTHH010000321.1:0-8216 GCA_039937055.1 Ktedonobacteraceae bacterium
CCACCACCAGAGCCACCCATGGTGGATACCTGCACATTATCGACAAGCATGGATGCTCCCGATTGGGTTGCAGCAGTGGGGCCACCACCAAAGGCATTGGGGAAGCCACCGCCCATCGCCAGGTCAAAGATGATGAAGAAGCCATGATCCACTGCGTGTGCCCACGTCGTGGCATCCACCTGGTTGGCATTGACGGTAAAGTAGTTGGCACCATCAAGATACCAGCGAATCTGTTCGGGCGAAACGCTTCTATCAATAATCACCGAGTACGTATGAAAGCTCGTCTGACAGCCAGAGCACGCGCGCTGTCCACTACCGATACCCGTTGTTTCGTTGCAGGGGCCTCCGGGGCTGACACCACAATGGAGGGTCCCAAAAACGGAGCTCAGTCCATTGATATCTTCCATCATGTCAACTTCACCATCGTTGGGCCAGTTATGGTCTACCCGAAACTGTGTGCCGAGCATCCAGAACGCCGGCCAGTAGCCAGCAGCCGCAGCTCCAGAGACATTGGGTTGCTGAATTGTGGCGCTGACCTGGAGTTGACCCCCAACCGGTGCCGCAAAATCTGCGCGTTGTGTCTCAACGCGTCCAGATGTCCAGTTCCCATTGGCATCACGGATGGCTGTAATCTTTAGATGACCACTGCCATCCAGTTGCACATTCGCTGTGCTGCTCGACATGGTCTCGATCTCCCCAGTACCCCAACCTGTTCCCGTATCATAGAGCCAGTTGGAGGTATTGAGGCCAGTGCCAGCCGCGCCATCAAAATTATCGCTCCAGACGGGAGTCCAGGTGGCAGCGTGAGCTTTGTGTATCCCTGGAGAGGAGAGAACACCGATGGCTGCAACAAGCGATGCTACGATGAGTGCCAACAACGTCACACCACGAAGAGCTTTGAAGGTGCGGCGTGGCTGGGGAGAAGTTGCCTGATCCCCTTGAGGAAACGTGTGCATGAATTGCTCCTTTTCAATATTCACTAGCGAGGACCTGGCGAAGCAAGGAAGCCTCACCTCTTGCCTCTACACACAAAAGTATCAAAGGCGGAAACTGGAAGCCAGCCTCTGCCAGAAGGGCATCACAACATGTCGACAAGACAATATGACAACGGCACTCGCCGTCTCTAATTTTAGTAGAGGAGCACAATATACATATTTTTATTTCTTCTATGAAAGGAGAGAGTGTGCTACAAACCAATTGAGAGAGGCCGGGTGGCACCGCACGATGCTCGCACAACCAGGTGAGTGGGTAACTGAATACGTAGAGAAGTGCCTGCTTGAACAGGCACAAAGGCATGCTCGGCTTTTTGCCACGTAGATTGTTTTGGCAATCTTTTCTCCAGGGAATGGTTCTGCTTCATCATCGTTATAAGGACTTCGAGGGCTTTGCGGCCCATCTCGGAAAATGGTTGGCGAATCGTGGTGAGAGCGGGCCGGATATGAGCAGAGAGGCTATTATCGTCAAAGCCAACCACGGCGATCTCTTCTGGCACATGGATGCCTTGCAGCTCAGCGACTTCTAAGACCCCGTAGGCCATTTGATCATTGGCAACGAAGATCGCTGTAGGCCATTCATGTCTATCACGAGAGAAGAGCACGGTAGCGCACTGGCGCCCGCTCGCAGCCTCGAACGCTCCTTGAAGAAGCAGCGTTGGATCGACAGAGATTCCAGCATCTTGCATGGCCTGGCAATATCCCTGATAGCGTTCAACGGCGCAGTAGTAATGCTGGGGTCCCAAAATATGCGCAATACGCCGGTGTCCAAGGTCGAGCAGATGGCGTGTGGCTTCATACGCACCGGCTCTGTTATCAACTCCGATCCAGGGAAGAGCCGCCGGTTCTGCCTGGTCATCTATCATGACCAGGGGGAAACCGTGCTGGAAGCGATGCATGAGATGGCGCGAAAGCTCACCAGGAAAAATTGCGAGCAGGCCAGCGACCAGCTTCATATTGAGAATGTGGTTAAGCACATCAGAGTGGTTGCGTTCAAAACCCGTACTATATAACACAATTTCGTAGTTGGTGGCTTCAACATATTCCGCAACCCCATGCATGATTTCGGGAACAGAGGGCCAGGTCAATGGAGGAGCAAGCATACCAATTAAGTGCGGGTGACCGCCTGCCAGTCTAATAGCAGTGACGCTGGGGACGAAATCATACTCTTGCACAATCGTCTGCACACGTTCCCGCAGGAGAGCATTGACGGATGGATGGTGATTAAGAACCCGCGAGACCGTCGCCTTTGAGACACCCGCCAGACGCGCAATATCCTGAATCGTCAGTGCGTTGTGCATGGTGCTTCCTTGCTCCTTTACAGTACCTGGACAGGAAAACCATATGTAATGAGCAGCGTTGCTTTATGAATGGACGACCCCTATTGGCTTCGATAAAGTAACTGTAAATCAGAAACCGGTTTCTGTCAAGATAGCGAGAAAGAATGTCCCAAAGTACTCAAGCTGAAACACCATGAAACTTCCTGGAGAAATTTGTATCCTTCTGACAGGTCAAAAGCGTATTTATACAGGAGGGGATAAGACCCCCCTTCTGGATACTCAATGTGGAGATAGTTCTCCCTCTCTATACATGAGGTGGAGGACCATTCAACTCGCAGGAGGAAAAACAACGATGACAGACAATCAGAATAACGAAAAAACCCTTGGTCAGCAGGGCCAGACCGACAAAGTGCAGGGCACTCTCGATAAGGCCGCTGGTACGGTTCAGAAGAAGGTAGGCCAGGTCACTGGTGACAAGGAGACCGAGGCCAAGGGCAAGGGACGCGAGACGGCCGGCAATGTAGAGTCGAAGGCCGGAGACGTAGAGAAGAAGGTCGATGACGCGCTGAAATAGCGCACACACGGCGATTATCTATCCATACTCTGATGAATAGTGGATGGAGAGCAGAGACGGGACTGGGGATAACTCCGGTCCCGTCTCTACTTATGCTTGCTTGCGCGATTTCCGGCGCAGGTGCTGCGGGATGTCAGTCACAACGATGCCGGGGCGGTCGAGCAAGGCAGTCTTCAACTGGAACGCTGTCTGGTTATGGAGAGGGAACTCCCACCAGTGCGCCACCACGAACTCCGGCAGGATCACGGTCAGGGTATCCTCTGGATAATTCGCACGCAGGGTATCAATGGAGGCCAGCACCGGGCGCAGGAGGGAGCGGTACGGCGACTCGATCACCACCAGGTACGTCTCCTCCTCTGACGGGAGATGCGGCGGGAATCGTCTGGCGATAGGAGAGAGCGACAATGAAGAGGAGCAGCACAATCGCGATACTGATAGGCAGGACCCTGTCCAGGGCACCGGCACCCGCCAGAATCAACGTGGCAAGACAGGCTTCAGTGGCATAGGCGACCGACGAAATAGCGTCCGAGGAGAGCATCGCCAGAGCTTTGAATTTGGTCAGCCGCTCGAATTCCGCGCGTGAGGTGGGAATGGGAGAACCGATCAACACGCGTTTGACGCGCCCCCATGCACCATGCGGTGTCTGGGTTACTGCCATCGCTTCTAGGACGCCGCCGCGCACCCGCCGCAAGGTGGGATTGCGCGGATACACAAAGCGGACGCGCTCATTTCCGGGTGCATCCCTGATGCGTACCTCGGGACGAACGAGCAGCGTAGGATCGCCTTCGTCGTAGATGAGCGGTTGCGCTGTGGGTATAGCGCTCTGCTTCCCGTCCTGCAAGGGTAGCTGGTCTTTTTCCCTTATCGTGTTTCTTCCCTTATCTCAAAATGCTGGCACACAAGAATACAAGGCTTTCTTCTCCTGTACCATAGCAGATAGGGGGTCAAGATGCTCTCAAGAAACGAGAGAAGTATCTCAAAATATTCTCAAGAAACACGAGGGGTAGCTCAAGACGCCTCCAAGAAACACGAGGAGTTTCTCAAGGCGCCCGCGCACTTTTTCACAGCCTGAGAGGCGTGTCCCGTACCTGACATGCCTCCATTCTGCAACAAAGATAAAGATGATGGTCCAATGGATTAAGACGGATGGGATTCAATCGCTTGCGAAAAGCCCTTCTGCAACGCGGAGGATCATGTGCTCTTCCGCCAGGATCTCCTGCAGGTTTCAATCGCTCGCTCGCGAAAAGCCCTTCTGCAACGATAGTAGCAGTGGGGGTCTAGGCGCATTTCAGAACGTTTCAATCGCTCGCTCGCGAAAAGCCCTTCTGCAACCCCACCTCATATGAGCCAGCATAACACGCTCAGTGAAGAGCCATGTTGCGAGAGGGTCTTGTTGAAAAGCATTATAGCACACCTTTGTAGCAAACTTCAATCCGATATCGCCTGTATTGAGCACAAAAATCGGTGCGAGAGGCTGTGCGTAGCATGGTCACACCTGAGCCTCTCGCACTTTTGGGGCGTCATGGTACTCGGAGGCGGTGGGATCTTCCTGGCGGACCTGGCCCATGCCCATGGGGGTTTTGTAGCCAATGCCGGAGTAGCGGGCGAAGGCTGCCAGGGTGGCGACATGGTTGGCAGAAGCTGCACTGGTTTGTATGCAGTAGCTGCATGTGCCAAGGAAGCCTTTCCGGATATAGCGGGGAAAGTGCAGGGTCGTGGTGTGCAGTGCGTAATCGCTGATGGCGACCTGGTTGGTCACGAAATCTCGCAGCGCCGTTTTCTCTATATGTAATACCTCAGGTGCGTAGAGGTTCCAGGTGCGCAGCAGGCTATCCCAGACCAGCCTGGGTTCGGGGAAAAGCGCGTAGCGGCGATCACCCAGGCTGAAGGCGCAGGGGCTGGCAAAGTACAGGGTGATGGCGCGCCGGGCAGGTATGCTTGCCAGGGTCTGCCAATCGGCATGCCCGGCCCAGCCGGTAGCATCGGACTCCGGGGTGGAGAGTACACGCTGGAGCTGGAACTCCGCTGTATCAAGGAACAGCGTCAGCGAGGGCGTGGCAAGGCAGCGCGCGCTCAGGCACTGCCAGAGTTGCCCATCATCCAGCAGAGTGATGCGTATGTGATAGGGCTGACCCGCTTGCAGGAAGAGAAGCCCATCGCGTGTCCGGGCACCCCTCAGCGGCGAGACGGTGTAAGGACGATAGCCGGGTTCGTCGTGCAGGCGAGCGGAGAGAGCCGGGTCAACCTGCCGCACGAGATCCAGGAAGAGGGCCTGCGCCTGGTGGCCGTTGGTGGCCGGGATGCTGGCGGCGCGGGTGGAGGTTAGTTCTAGGATGAGTGAGTAGAGATAGCGCTGGTGCATATGCTTCCTCCATTTTAGATGATGATAGCGGTATTGTCGGAGCGCGTGCCTGACCACCTGCGCCTCTTCGCGATGCTTGCTAGCAGAAAGGCATCGAGTCCGAAGGCGATACTCCAGGCGCTGGGCTTCCCACTTATATTGATTGCATGCAAAGGATAGATAGCGAACAATGGAGGCAGGCTCAGGGACTGACTCAAGCTGAAACTATGGCGTTCGCTGATCCAGCAATTCAGGCTGCGTTTCCTCAGTTCACCATTGATCCCGCCTTTACCGTCAAGCAACTGGATGTTATCTCCGTCAATACTTAATCCTGTCAGGCGCACCACCTGCTGAAAGCGACCCTCAATGTGCGATTTGCCCACCTCGAAATACATCTCATTGGCTTTCCCCTCGACTAAACCGATCACATGCACATAGCCCAGCAGATTTCGTTGCCGTTCCAGTTCCTTCAGCCAGGTGTCGGCCTGGGCGGGATGCCGGCGCCGCAGCAGTTCTGTAAATTGTTGCAGGCTTACTTCTTTGTACCGCGTACGGCGTAGCACAAAAGGCAAGGCATAGGTCTTTACAGGTTTGAGGCCCAGGCGTTCATCGAGATCGTCATAGATGGCAACGGTGAAATCGCTCTCCAGGCCACCCCTGAAGCTCTCCAGATCGGAGAGGTAATATTTCTTCGACCACCTACCAGTATTCTTTAACTTAGTCCCAACATCTATCTCAGATCCAAAGTCTCGCCAGACTTTTAACTGGCGTTTACGATATGTAGTATAGCTCTGCCGGGCCTGGTCCTGGTTTGCTGGAACTTCTTTGTCGTAGAGCGTGCTGACGAGACGGTGCAGCTTCTCCTGCGCGCCGGCTTTTGTATCTTCGAAGTATTGCGGTAAGATGCGTTCGCAGGCGGCCACGGCTTCCAGGGGAGAGTAGCGTTTTGTGTAGGCGAGAAAGTCTTCATACCCCAGGTATGCCTCATTGAGCAGTTCGTTCAACTGCTCACGCCCGATCGTGCCCCCATTTTCTCCATGCTGCTCGACATAGCTGCATACATACTCCGGGGCCGCGAGCCAGACCCTGTTAGGCACGTGAATATCCTGAGGTTCGCGTCCACGGCGGCCCAATCTCCCGATGCGCTGGATAGCTTGCGCGGCACTGCGGGCCTCACACACCAGAAATTCCTTGCTCTTGAGGTCGGTCAGGTCAATGCCAACATCGATGGTAGTTGTCCCAACACTAAAGCGGCGCTGGAGGGCGCTTGCGCGTGCGTCATCGTCCATATAGCCATGAACCTCGCCGACCTCGGTAGCAGTGTAGCGCTGTCGCAGTTCCTCGGCCAGGCGTTTGGCCTCGTAGACGCTATCCACAATAAACACCCCGCGCGCGGCTGGCTCATAACTGTCTGCCCAGGCGAGAATGGTGTCCAGAGCCGCGCGGATTGTATCACCGCCCTGCCAGCTCAAGAGATTCGCGGGAAGCAGTTCGATGTCAACTGGCTCGCAGACGACGCGGCCACCGGCGGTTGGAGTGTCTGTCACACAGAGCGTCTCCAGACCCAGGCGGCGCACATAATGCTTGAACTGTGGCTGAGGGGTAGCTGACGAGAAGATAAAGATGTGAGGTTTATCAGGCGCCAGTTCTTTGGCCGTCCCCATGATAAAGGCCGCATTCGCTATTTGTTTCGCGCTGTACAGATGGAACTCATCAAAGGCGATCACCGGATAGCTGCTGAGGATATGCTGGAACACCCGTGCTCCCTGGGGCTTAGCGAAGGTGCTAAACATCTGACCGTAGAGATTGTACATCGCCAGGTGGAGAACGTCGGGATTGGTGAGTATGGCGGTACGCATATCATCGCCGGTAGCCCAGGCCAGGGCCTGGGCATGGGTGCGCATATGGACATTATCCTCCATGATGGCATCCATTCCCTGGCTATCCAGAATAGTTATTTCTGTGGGCAGAAACTGGTGGATAGAGATATGCTGGTCTAGCAGCAGCTCGTTGGTCGGGTAAATGCCGCAGGTGCGCGTCCCATCGAGGATGGCAGCGGCGAAGTTCGCGAGCGTCTTGCCGCTGCCTGTCACACTGGCATTCTCGATACAGATAGTTGCGTTCTGCTTGATGGCCTCGCGCACGCACGCCAGCGTCTTCAACTGGTGCGCGTAAGGCTCCAGTTTTTCGCCAGACTGTTTCTCAATGAATGCCGCCTGGCTTCTATCATAGCGCAGTCCTTCTACCAGGATTCGCATAGGTTTTCTCCATAGTAGCCCATGTGTAGGGGGAGGAGCACAGCGACCTCGTCATCTGCGAAGGTTGCGCTGAGATACGAGCCGGCCACACCCTCAAACACGGGGTTATCAATCAGCCTACCGGGGAGAGCGCTCACGATAATATCATACACAGCGGGCCGAGCGGAAGCCGGTACATCGTTCCAGGTGAGCATGGGGCGGTTTGCGCGCCGGAGCGATGGCAAAGATTCTGCTGTGACCTGCTGAAGCTTACGGGGTGTAGTCATATGGAGCAGCGTCTTTGCCATAAATTTCCCCAGGCGGAGGTAGTGCGGAAATTGCACCACCTCAGCGCTGATCACGTAAAAGCGAAACGCGGCCCCTGGTCGAAAGCACCTGATAAAACCCCAATCGGGATAGCCGGTGCTCCGTGTCTTGCCCAGGCTGTAGCTCTCGCTCATGGTGTTGTACTGGTTCACAAGATAGCTGCCGCGCACTAATCTGGCAGGTGTCACGTAGCGGCGCCCCACCTCGGCCAGATCTTCGCGATAGCGCGGCTTCTGGATCTCATTATGCCAGGGCGACACAGCCCACCCAAGCGCATATGTCAGGGCATAGTTATGAATGAACGGTCCCGTCTCGGCAACCTTGCCCCGCTCGGTCGTCGCGAAGAAGAGATAGTCGTGCAGTGTCAGATCGCAGCGATACAGTTCCATACCTATGCCTCCGGGTCGTCCTCGCGCGTTTCATCACTCTTCTCTTTACTCTTTACTTCCTTCACCTCTTTTACAT
>JBDTHH010000322.1:0-4970 GCA_039937055.1 Ktedonobacteraceae bacterium
GTAGAAACTGTGCCGCGCTATAATCTCGCAGGTCGCCTATATGCTCGACGGTGATATCGGGCGTGAAGCCTGGTCGTAGCGGCTGCTCGGCATATTTCCCCTGCCGCACAAACACCGTCGTCAGGCGCTCGGCCAGCAATTCCTGGCAATCCGCCAGGATGTCGGGCTTGTCGTCGATCATCGCGTAGTGCTCGGCGGGGTAGGCGCTCATGATCTCCTGCAGGTGCTTCTGTTTGTGATCATAGATCAAGACACGTCCCGCGACATCCTCGGCCAGGTTGCTCGCGAAAATCTTCTCGGCCTGGAAGATCGCGTCGCCGTCCGAGACAATCACAGTTGTACCCAGAGTGGCCAGGTAGGTGAGGGTTTCCACGACGTGCGGGTAGAGCGCCTTGAAAAAAGGGTAGTTATCGAAGATCGAGCAAACGTGCAGGTAGGTCTGCTCATCCAGTTCGGCGAGCGTGGTCTGCTCGCGCAGACGTTGCAGCGCGAGGGGGATATTGACGAAGCCGCACTCCTGGCGCGCCTGTTCGTACAATTCCCAGTAACGTGCCGTCAGGGCGGGTCCCATCTCTACCCGGATATGCGCGTCCAGATCGCTTTTTATGTCGTCGTTGGCCAGCAGGGTATTGTCTACATCGATCAGAAATGCAAGCAAGGTCATATGATAGATAGTGCCGCCGGTCTGCGCGCCTTGAAGCAGGCGTGAGAGGCGGTTCCTCCGTTTCTCCTGAATGTGATTGGCCTAAAACTGTGATTAGAACATGGTGCTTTATTCTATAACATTTTCTATCCCGTAATCGGTTCCTTCTCGCCGATGAGGGGCAGTAATACGTAGAAGGTAGAGCCGGACCCTTCGGCACTCTCGACCCACACGTATCCGCCGTGACGGATCACCAGTTCGTTGACCAGATAGAGTCCGATGCCCAGGCCGCTGATCGAGCGCTGCGTTGGGTGCGCCCGGTGAAAACGCGTAAAGATATGAGGCAGTTCACTGGTGGGAATACCGATCCCCTGGTCCTTTACCCAGACAAGGACCTCTTCGGACTGTTCGCCGTGCCGTCGCAGTCCGATCTCGATTTCACTGCTGGCAGGGCTATATTTGATGGCATTGTTTATCAGGTTGTTCATGATCTGGATGATGCGGCCCTCATCAAAATAGCCCGTGATGCGTTCATGCTCGTCGATGTCTTCCAGGACGAGGTGGATGTGATGCTGTGTAGATAGCAAGACCTGGCTTTTAACGACGCGCGTCAAGATGGGCAGCAGATCAAGGTGTTCCAGGTGGAGTAGCAGGCGAGAGGCGTCGAGCATCTCATTGCTCAAGCGCGTGAGGCGCTGGCACTGTTCAACAATGCCCTGAATGAAGTACCTGTTCTGTTCTGTTCCCAGGTCCTCTCCCTGTCCCACCTGTTGGAGCAGAATATCGGCAAAGCCCTGAATAGCTGTAATCGGAGTACGCATCTCGTGACTGGTGATGGAAAGCAAGGCATGCACCTCCTGCCGTTGCAGTTCAGCCTCTCCCTCCCAGCTTTTTTGCAGATGTGGCGAGCGCGTTGTCTCGCTTTGTTGCCTGGCGATTACCTGCTGGGTGACATCTATCACGGTTTGCAGCAATTGGATGATACGCCCATCGTGATCGCGCACAGGATCAAGAGTCCAGTTCCAGTAGCTGAGATCTGGCTGGGGCGAAGGAAACTCTTCTACGTGATAGGGTATACCAGTCTCGGCTACTGTGCGGAAGATAGCCATGAGATCGGAAGCTCGCGAACGCGGCTGCCAGTCTGTCAAAAGGTGTCCAACAGCGCGCCCAGGATGCCAGAATTGGCTGAAGAAGGGGTGGAAGAGCGCATTGGCTTTCAGTAGACGCAGATTGGAGGCATCATAGAGTGCGACGCCTATAGGTAGGTGCTCGATCATGCTCTCTGCATACTGGCGAATGTGAGTGATGTCCGGGTTGTCCATATACTCATACTCCTCCCTACCTGCCTGAATCACGTCTATAGTGTGTCTGAAAATGGCTAAAGTTAGCATCACCTTTATTTAGTATATAGCAAATTATCTATACACTCAAGACATACGGGTTCCATTCCATCACTCCCACATGGCTGGGGGTTGAACAGTATGGTACTGTGAACGAGTAGATTGACCTTAGAGAGTGCGCAGGTCTATAATAACGCTGTAATTGAGACGAAGAAGACGGTCAATGACTCCCCACTCTGTGGGGAGGCTTGTGAGGAGTTTCCCCCTTGCAAGCCGGATTGACCAGACGACACCTCTGAGCCAGGCGCGCCGAGCAAGCGAGCGTCGCGGCTGGTGTTGAAAAGGTGAGCGATAGCACCAAGCGTTGAAGTTCGGACCCAGGGATGCTGCCTCAGTTCCTGGCTCTCCAACCTCTGGCTTAAAGAACTGCGGTCGAGGAACGGTGGCGAGAGGAAAGTACCGGGTGCTATCAGCGTCGAGGGGATCGTTTGTACTCCGAAAGGAGCCTTACCTGATGGATACACTTCCTGAGCGTGAGCAAAAACGCCTGTTGCTGCTGATGACCCCCGCGACCTACCGGGCGGGGGCGTTTATGAGCGCGGCGCGGCGCTTGAATCTTGAGGTGGTCGTTGGCATGGATCTGCCTGAACCGCTGGCCGAGTACTGGCACGTCCCGCTTGGCCTGGATTTCGCACAGCCAGAGACGGCGCTCCAGGCCATTGTCGAGTACGCCCGGCAGCATCCACTCCACGCGATCCTCGCTGTTGATGACAGTGCGACCGAGCTGGCCGCACGTGCCGGTGCGGCCTTAGGTCTCGCATGTAACTCGCCGCAGGCGGCCGAGGCCTCGCGCGATAAATGGCTGATGCGTACCTTGATGTCGGCCGGAGGGGCACCATGTCCAGTATTCAGACGCTTCTCGCTGCATGATGAGCCGGCCTGGATCGCTGCCCAGGTGAGCTACCCCTGTGTGTTGAAGCCGCTGCGCCTCTCAGGGAGTCGCGGGGTTATACGCGCCGATACTCCTGCTGAGTTTGGGGCGGCTTTCAGGCGTGTGAAGCGTCTGTTGCTTTCCGAAGGCTATACAGAGCAAGCTGCATTCTTCCTGGTCGAAGACTTCATTCCGGGCGTTGAGGTGGCCCTTGAGGGCCTGTTGACCCATGGCCAGTTGAAAGTGCTGGCCCTCTTTGATAAGCCCGACCCGCTGGATGGCCCTTTTTTTGAAGAGACCATCTACGTGACCCCCTCGCGCTTACCTGAGCATGTGCAGCAGGCCAGTGCGCATTGCGTGTCCCTGGCCGCCGCGTCGCTTGGTTTGCAGGAGGGGCCGGTTCACGCGGAACTGCGTATCAATGAGCAGGGACCCTGGATGCTGGAGATGGCGGGGCGCTCCATTGGGGGCCTCTGCTCAACTGTGCTGGAATTCGGTTCCGGCCTCTGCCTGGAAGAGCTTATTCTGCGCCACACTATCGGGTTAGAGATCACACACGTTGAGCGTGAAGACAAGGCGGCAGGCGTGATGATGATCCCCATTCCAGCCGCCGGGATGCTCAAGGGCGTGCATGGGGTGGAGGAGGCCATGATGGTGCCTCTGATTAGCGGGGTGGAGATCACCGCCAAACTCAATCATTCCCTCGTGCCGTTGCCGGAGGGGGCCAGCTACCTGGGCTTTATTTTCGCGCGTGGCGAGACTCCCCAGGTGGTCGAGGCGGCGCTTCGCCAGGCACATGCGCTGCTGCGCTTTGATATCAGGCGCGAGATACCTGTTGTAAACACGCTGGCGTTATCGAGGTAGCCAGCAGAACCCCAATCTCAGTTCCCTGGCACTTCGTATTGCTTGGGTTGTGGTACGTGGTGGGTAGCGGGAGTGAGGATAGTAATTGTCGTACGTATGTATGAAGAGGTAAAACGATGGCACGCAAGAGAGATCATCACAATTCATCTTCTGACAGGAAGCAGAAGGCGCCTTCCGCTTCGCCGGAAGATATGACCCAGGCACAACAACAATTAGCGGACTATCCCCAGATCGCGGCAGCTTTACGAGAGAGTAGCGGTTCTGCTCAGGCCGAGTCAGCCCTGACAGCGATTACCGTGTTGCCCGAGGGAGCGCAAATGGCCCTGCTGAAGATGCTGGCCAGAGAGAACACAACCGATGCCGCCGATGTGTTAGCCGCTCTTAACGCGTACAGTCCGGTCAAAGAGATTCGCAAGGAGGCCCGTCGTGGCCTTATTCAACTGGAGGGCACGAGGACATACCCAGGCTGGAGTCCCCCCACGGTCGTGCCGGCTTTCAGCAATCGCTCTCTTGAACTTTCCACCTCGCCCGTACGTTTCTGGCAGGGCCTGATGACCGACTCGCGCGATACTGGCCAGATGCAACTGATTCTCTGCTGGGAGGAGGAGAATGGGAAAGATGCGACTATGCTGGGTTTCTTGCTCGAATTCTGGCGTGATGGTGTCAAAGATTTCTTTATGCACTCCGGCAATAAGCGCAAGATCGACGCGCAGATTGCCGAAACCCAAGATCAGTTCACGCGTTTCGGAGATGTGAGCATGCTCGATTGCTCTCTCGAAGAAGGGACACGCTTGATCCAGGAGGCCCTGGCTGTGAACAAGCGGTTTGATACGAAGCCGCACCTGGACTATAGACGTAATATAGCCCAGATCCGGCGACTGATACCTGAGCTAGACGAGCCTTCTGAACCGCAAAGTCTTCAGAATCTTCTTGGTTTCCCCGGTCTCTCCAGTCTGTTTGATGAGATAGATATGCTGGGCCTGCAAGCCGAGGACACCGTCGAGGAATTTCTGGATGCCTGGGGACACGAAGATTATCACGTTGCCTACGAGTTGCTTGCAAACGATAGCGCTATCCAGGCCGGGCTTTCGGCTGAGGAGTGGATTGAGCGCCGTAGCGCCTGGGCGGAGCAGGCGCACCCGGCCAATGTCGAATTCACTGTCGTGAGTCTTGCAGGCGAGCCTGAAGACGA
>JBDTHH010000323.1:0-7868 GCA_039937055.1 Ktedonobacteraceae bacterium
TGGCCGCCGTTTCTGAGGCTCCCTGAGTAGAGGTATAGCTCAGCGTCAGAAACGTCTCCCTTGACCAGTGCGCGCCAGTTTTCCGGTAGAGGTAGTAGCCCTCTGCCAGCACATCCGTCACCTCAAAACCTTTCTGCTTCACGAACGCTTCGGCTGAAGCACATCGCGGCTGGACGCGGAGTTTTTTCAGTTCTTGCTGTAAGGTCGCGCCGGTTAAGGGCAAGGCTTTCACATTCGATTGATTCAGACCAAGGGAGGCGGCGCTTACCCCTGGAACCTCCTCCACGAAGGGGAAGAGAGCCGCAGCGCCAAGGAGAGTGCCTTTCAAAGCGGTGCGGCGAGACAACAGATGCTCCTGGGTCTTCTTCGAGAAAAGATTGCGTACATTCATAGCATATCGCTCCTTTTATGATATTTTGTCCAAATACCAGCTTCGTATAGAATGCTCTACCTGCTGCTGGGCAACAAGTAGGCATTTTGCCGAGATCAGTGCCTGACTTTTAATATCGCCGTAACCTATCACGAAGTAATATCTAGGTAAATCACTCTATACATTAACTTCACTAGTGGGAGAACCATGTTGATTAGTTCACACTGTCGTGCATCTCTACTTGTTCCTACAGTCGTACTTGCTTTGAGCGCCCCTGCATTCCTGATGATGGTCTCGAATTATGGAGTCAAAGCCTTCGCTGATGATCTCCAATACCACCCACAATGTACTCCAGTAGGTCCCTATCAACCCGCCCTCGCCGATAAGATGCTAGCATTACGCGATAGAGTTGGCCTGAAACCTCCTTCCAGCTAGAGACACACCAATGTCCCTAGTCAACGGCGTACATCCAGCTTAGTCGCCAGGAAACCTAACACGCCTCCTTTCCGCACCAGAGGTGCTACTCAAAGGATAACTTGCTAGCTTCTGCAATGAGAACGCCATATAACGCAGGTGCTATACCATTTATTCCATTTTTGGTCGTCACTGGAACATCAGGAGAAAGAGCGATTGAAAAAGACTGCAAGAACGCGTCTGATTGAGGAGCGAAAACACCGGCAGTGGTCCCAGCAAAAGGTGGCCGATCTCCTTGGCACAACCCAACATAACGTCAGCCGCTGGGAAGGGGGGATAACGACTCCTAGCCCATATTTTCGCACCAAACTCGCTGAACTCTTTGGTAAACCGCCCCAAGTACTGGGATTGCTGGTTGAGCAGGCAGTCGAGGAACCGCTATACGATGGCGGCTCCATATCCGATGTCCCAAATAGGCCTCTGCTTGCTGCCGATCATCGCTTCCCCCTTTGGCAGGTTCCCTATCAACGCAATCCCTTTTTCACCGGATGCCAGGACATTCTGGAGGTCTTACACACCCACTTATATGCTCCCCGGACTGCAACGTTGGCCCGGTCCTATGCCTTACATGGATTGGGGGGGATTGGCAAAACACAACTGGTAGTGGAGTATGTCTATCAGCATGCACTGGAGTACGATGCCATTTTCTGGATTGTAGCCGAGAGCACTAAGAGTATCAGTACCAGCTTCCTACACATCGCAAAATACTTAGATCTTCCTGAACAACAAGAAACGGACCAGCAACGCCTCGTGGCAGCGATGCAACGTTGGTTGACCTCCCATAGTCACTGGCTGCTCATTTGGGATAACGTGGAAGACCTCGAACTGTTGCAGCATTTTCTGCCCCTCGCTCCTCATGGAACCATTTTGCTCACGACGCGTCGCCAGGCCCTTGGGACGATGGCACACGCCCTGGAACTTTCACCGATGGCCCCCGAGGAAGGAACGCTGTTGTTGCTCCGACGAGCCAAATTGCTTCCTGTATTCGCATCTGAGAAACAGTTGAACCAACTTGCTGTGACTATGCCTACGGAATACGCAGCAGCACAGGAACTGGCCCTAATCATGGGGGGGCTCCCCCTGGCCCTTGATCAGGCAGGAGCATATATTGAAGAAACTGGATGCAGCATACTGGACTATCTGCAGCGTTATCAACACCAGCAGCCGCGGCTGCTGAATCGACGAGGAATCTCAGCGGGAGCTCATCCGCACTCCGTGACAGCAACTTTCAGATTTTTAAGTCAGCGAATCGAGCAGGATCATCCAGCAACAGCCGATCTCCTGCGCCTCTGTTCCTTGCTGCATCCCGATGCTATCCCCGAAGAGATCTTCACGAAAGGGGCAATCCATCTCGGTCCGCTGCTGGCAGCTACAGGGGAGGATCCCCTGTGGCTCAATGAGGCTCTAGCGGCACTAGGGACCTACGCCTTGCTTCAACGCCAGCCGGCAGAGAAGATGCACTCGATCCATCGACTGGTGCAAGTGGTACTCCAGGACATGTTGGAGGAGGCGGAAAAGCGCATCTGGGCTGAGCGGGTGATGCTCGCAGTCAACGCGGCGTTTCCACACGTAGAGCATGACACCTGGCCGCAGTGTGAGCGGCTACTGTCGCAGGCCTTGCTGGCTGCTCACTACATCGAGCGCTATCAGGTCATCAGTGAAGACGCCGGGCGCTTGCTCCATGAGACAGCGTGCTACCTCTACGAACGTGGGCGTTATTCCGAAGCAGAGCCGCTCTTCCAGCAAGCGATACGCATCAGAGAGCAGTATCTGAGGTCAGAACATCCTCAGGTGATCGATTCGCTCAACAGTCTGGCGAACCTCTATCGTGAGCAGAGTAAGTATGCCGAGGCCGATCCGCTCTATCAGCGAGCTCTGCACATGTGCGAACACACTCTGGGATCTGAGCATCCTGAAACGGCGGAGATTATGGATGGCCTCGCGCGGTCTCGGGAAGCGCAGGGCAACAGCGAGGAGGCCAGGGCCTGGTATGCCCATGCGCTGGCAATTCGTGTGCAGGCACTTGGAGCACACCATCCCAAAACACTAGAAACACACAAGCGCCTCATTGCTCTGCTTCACACACTAGGACAGCATGAGAAAGCAGCCCAACTTGAGGTGACGCAGTCATGAGCGATTGGCCTTACCTCAAGATAAATTCCTGGGTTTGCTCATAGCATCGAAAATCTTCCAGGGTTTCGCGATAGACATCAGGCAGACTAGCCGGAAGTGCGTCGAATGCGAAGAAGCAAGCGACGGTTGTCTTGTCCGTGGAGAATGCAACTGCTCCCCTCCAGTTATCTACGCGGAAGACAGCCGCGAACATTACTATTTTGCATATGAGAGTTTTGCCTTTGTCATTGGCGTCCTACCTTTTCTTCATCTTGTCAGGTTACCACGCCCCTACCCTCCTGAAGAGTTCAGGATAATCCAGCACCAACCCATCCTCATCTACAGGAAGATCAGCAGTAAACCAGCAGATCCCATTCACAAGGCTCTCAAAGCGGTATCGCCCCCCAGAGGAGCTGGCTTCCAGGCAGGTATAGCGCTGTTCGGTGGCCTCTACGTGCATCTGAGGTACCTCAATGTATGCCATGTTGAGCGTTGCGGAGGCACCGGGCCGCAGAGCGAGCCGCCGGATCGGCAGAGTGTTGGTGAAGGGAGTGGCTGAGATATCTACATCCAGGCATCCCTTGAGGGCTGGAATTGCCTCGCCGGCCTCCGTTGTCCAGGACCCTTCTCCATCGGTCAAGAGATGCAGGGAAGAGGACGTGCCGCCCAACGCGCTCACATGGACAGCGCGCAGCCTCCATTGCAGGTCACAGCGAATTTCATAGCGCACACGAAATGGCACCTGCTCCTTGACTCCAAGAATCAAGCCATCCGCGACTATGCCATTCCGCTGTTGGTATATATGCAGGTGCTCCAGCCCTGGCTCCATCCAGGGAGACCACATGATCTGGCGTTCCATATCCAGGTCCTCTATGCTTTGCCCGCTACGACTTGAGCGATCCCAGAAAATCCAGCACGATCTGGTTGAACTCGGCCGGCTTCTCCATAAAAGGATGATGCGCTGTTCCTTCCATGACCACCTTTTTCGCGCCTGGGATCTCTGCTACCAGTTGCTCCAGTGGATTTGGCGCATCGTACTCTCCTAGAATGACGAGCGTCGGCACGCCAATCTTCGACAAACGCCCAATGGCTGGCGGTTCTAATGGCACTGGCGGTGTCTCAGCCTGCACCTCATCATCTGGGCGCTCCCAATTGCGAGTCGTCATCTCGTGTACCCGCGCGCGCACATCGGGAGCCGCCTGCCCCGGAAGCCGGCCCGGCCCATCCGTCCACAATTCGAGCGAGATCTCCACGGCTCGCGCAACGTCGTGCTTCTCAAACGCTTCATTCAGACTGGTATACATCCGCACCACATCTGGATGCTTTTGCATAAATTCTTCTGATGGCTGGAATCCGCTGACGCCTGCCGTGACCGGGATCAGCGCATCGACCCTCTCAGGGTGCTCAAGCGTAAAATCGATAGCCAGCGCGCCTCCTCCTGAGACGCCCATCAGATAGGCGCTCTCGATGCCCAGGAATTTCAGCAATGCGTAGAGGTCCTGGCGATCAGAATACGTCCCCCCTTTGGTAATCAACCCTGAATCGCCAAAGCCCCGCTGATCATAGCGGATGACCCTGTAGCGTTGGGCGAAGACCGCGAACTGCTCGTCCCACGATCTTCTATCCAGCAGGTGTCCATGGACGAGAACGAATGGATGCCCCGCACCTACTACCTCATAATACAGGGTGGTGCCATTTACCTCTGCAAAACCTGTCTGTACGTGGTTTGTTTTTGACATATGCTGCCCCTCTCTTTTCATGTGTCTCTCTCGCTATGATAGCATGGAAAGCGGTCAAGAACGACCCTGTATAGGGACCTTAGAGCTTTCCCATTCGAAAGTCCTTTGTAGCTGCGTGATTTATCACGCCTGGCAAGCCGGTCGTCATGGTTGCCAGGCGTGATAAATCACGCAGCTACGAAGGACGGAGATCTTTTGCGATGTCCAAGAGGCGTACCTTGACGCCTCTTGAGGTTTTTTGCGATGCCCTGATTGTACTTCCAGCACACATTGACAACCAACCAATTTTCCAGTACCCTGCATAGACCGATACCTCTTCCTGACAGGCACTTCCCGGCACCGGCACATCCTCTCCTGCCAGGAAGTGCCTGCGAGGGCATCGGAGAATTACGCGCGAAGGAGTTAATGATGAGTACCCCGGTCTCGTTACGCCGCGTTTTGAAGTTCCGCACTGTGGTTTCCACCAGCACAGGGTTAGCGTATGCCGCCATCAGCTTTCTGGGCTGCGTGCAGATCGCCAGCATTCTGGGAGGCGATTCCGCCTGGCTGGCCATCTTGATCGCCGGCCTGCTGGCGCTACTGGCCGCGCTCTGCTTCTCCGAGCTGAACTCGATCTACCCGACGGCGGCAGCGATTCGCCGCTATATGCGCGAAGCCTTTAGCGACAACTTCTCGCTCATCATCGCCTTCGGTTACCTGCTCACCGTCGTCGCCGTCATCGCCGCCGACAGCTACGTTGTGGGCAATGCCATCACCTACGCCTTTGGTCTGCCGGGCTGGGCCTCGCTCATCTGGATACTGGCGCTGCTCGGCCTGGCGATGGGCGCGAACCTGCGCGGCATCAAGATCGCCGGCCTCCTGCAAGACATCACGACCTACGCGCTACTGGCCTTCGCGATCATCATTTCGCTGGTCGCGCTGAGCAAACACGGTTTCCAGTTGCACTCGCCCTTCGACGCGGTGAACCATCCCTTCGATCTGGTGAACGCGGTGGCTGTGGGCGTCTTCGTCTTCTCCGCCTTCGAGTGGGTCACGCCGCTCTCCGAGGAGATCTCCAATATTAAACTGATCCCGCGCGGGATGTTTATCGCGCTGGGGCTGCTCTTCATCTCGTATGCGCTCTTCACTGTCGCGACGAGCAACCTGCTGGGCGTCCACAGCCCGCTGAACGCGCATAGCACAGCCATTGTAAATTCGCCCGTGCCGCAGATGCTACTGGCACAGGCGGCCCTTGGCCAGGCCGGCGTCTGGCTGATGCTGATCGCCACGCTATGCACGGCGGTGATGACCTTCAATGGCGGCTTCGCGACGGCCTCGCGTTTCCTGTATGCAGCCGCGCGCGAGGACACGCTGCCCCCCATATTCGCGCGCGTCAGTCTCGCATACGCGGTTCCCTACATGGCACTCATCCTGCTGACCGTCGTCTCAGCGGTCATCGCCGTCGTGATCTTCGTCACGGGCCAGTTC
This sequence comes from Ktedonobacteraceae bacterium, assembly GCA_039937055.1. Taxonomy (GTDB): domain Bacteria; phylum Chloroflexota; class Ktedonobacteria; order Ktedonobacterales; family Ktedonobacteraceae; genus JALYTT01. Next base: position 6,163 of record JBDTHH010000323.1, read on the forward strand.
CAGGTCTTAATCCTCGTCGGTGCCGTCCTGGAGGCGCTGATCTATGCCGTCGCCGGTCTCAGCGTGATCCAGCTCCGCCGCCGCCAGCCGGCCCTGGAGCGCAGTTTCCGCCTGCGGGGAGGCTGGACGATCCCCATTCTGACAGTAATAGTCTTCGCGGTGCTTGGCCTGCTGGCCTCGCTGGGCATTGGCTCGCCGGGCGTGTTTATCGGCCTGCCACTTATCCTGGGTATCGCTATATTCGCGGTATCCAGTCTGTACGTCTATATCTTTGTACCGCGCTTACGACGCGCAGCCGAGGCCCGGCGCGCTGCGATGGGACGCAGGCGCCCTGTCCGGGAAACAAAAAATCCTGAAGTGAGCCAGGGGTAGGGAGCGGCGCAAATCACATGGAGCCAGGGGGAGCGCTACACGATTTGTCACCCAGGACAGAACAGGATGAAGTCTATTGGAATAACAACACTTTTCGGAAATAACAGCCCTTTTATTAAGAAGAGGAGCTAACTTCGCTATGGAGATTTCCAAATTCTACCGCTGGATGTATCGCGGGCAACGCCCCAACTGGGTCGCAAGGATAATGAATAGACCAGGGGCTATTGTGGCTGCAATGGGCATTGCTCCCAATTACTTCGTGACTTTAGAAGTGGTCGGACGAAAGTCAGGACGGACAATCTCGTTTCCAGTAGTAGTGGCCATTGTTCATGGACAACGATACCTGGTATCAATGCTTGGAGAGAACGTAAACTGGGTCCAGAACGTACGCGCAACCCATGGAGCTGCCGTGATCCTCAGTGGAAGTCGTAAAGAGGTCCACCTTGAAGAGGTTCCCGTTGACCAGCGTGCAGCCATCTTGAAGGCCTACCTGCGCCGAGCTCCTGGAGGGCGTCCCCATATACCTGTAAGCAAGGATGCTCCACTTGCAGAATTTGAGAAGGTTGCGGGAAATTATCCCATCTTCCGTCTTACTGCCAGGGGCGATTGATAGTAATCAGGGGATGTGCTGGACATCCCCCGATTACTATCAATCGCCCGCGTCATAGCTAAGAGGAGGTCAGGCGGAGCGTCATAAGTTCCTGGTCGAAATAGCGGTCCTGGAACTTCAAGGCATGGCGCTCCAGACCGTAGGTCTCAAAGCCCAGAGAAATAAAGAGGTGGCGCGCCTCTTTGCTGGTGAGCACAACCGCCAGGTTGATCTGTTCGAGGCCAGGCAAAGATTGCGCATAGGCAATCGCGGCCTGCAACAAGACTTTCCCGGTTCCGCCTTTGCGCAATTCCTGGGGGACATACATGCCCCAGATGCTGCCTTTATGGTGCCGCTTGATCTCTTTCTCGCGCTGAAAGCCCGCGATACCAATCAAGGTCTGTTTCTCATCGAAGGCGCCGAATGTGGCGTCGTCAGAGACAGTATCCTTCTTGCGTAGCCCCTGAGCCACCCCGGCGAGGCCGCGCTCAAGGATGTCTTCATAGGATGAGCCAAACGACTCAGGGTTGTCGCGCAAAGCACGCAGGCGAATATTCCAGAATGCCTCTGCATCTTTTTCAGTCAAAATACGTACTTCCATAGATAATTCTCTCCCTGTTTCTCTGTGATATGCGGTTACCACCTGGCTATCATTATAGCAGAATTCGTTGCGACCGGCCCGGCCTCTACGTGGGCCAAGATAGGACTACAAAAATTGGGCACTTCCCAGATCGCGTAGGGGCGA
>JBDTHH010000324.1:0-5774 GCA_039937055.1 Ktedonobacteraceae bacterium
CGAGATGATGCTGCTGCCGAAGAACAGGCGGGCTTGTCAACGGCGCCCCTACCTCTCATGCATTCTTAAGCGGCTAACTATTGCAGAAATTAGATAGATATGCGCAACGCCTCCCAATACATTTAGCTGGGTGGAAAACCCGAATTGCCGACATGCTCGCCGTGGCCTGAGCCAAGCGTATCAAGCGTCAGGCGCGCAGGATGAAACTGCTCGCTGGTTGGCAGGACTACTACCAGGACGCCATTGCCATAGGTCACATTGGCGCGCTCGCCATCAACGGTCTCCGGCAGCGTTAGCTCCCGATGGTAGGTCCCGATGCTCCATTCATCCATTAGCAGTTCCTTGACATTCTTGAGCGCTGCGCGCAGCTCGCCGTGAAGTATCAAACGGCCATCAGGTGTGACCTCCACCACAATATCTCCCGCCTCCATGCCTGGCATGGGGGCTGCGACCATCAGGCGCGCTTCGGCACGATACATCTTTACAGGAATATGCTGTAACTTGGCCTGCTCCTCCATAGCTCTCACCTTTCATCAAGTTCTATTGACCGGCAGCCCTCTAGCTCGCCGGGTTCTGCAAATCGTTAGCAAAGGCTGTACCTGAATCTCCATCTCCTGATGAGGCAGGCTCCCCAGGAGTCCGTGTAGCTGTTTTATGCACGGACGAGGTTTGATTCTGCGCTGTCTGGTGCGCAGCATCCTGCGGCTGACCCGACGATGGCTGAGCCTGATTCGTATCCTGCGGCTGACCCGACGATGGCTGATGCTGGCTCATCTGCTGTAAGCCATCCAACATATGCTGAATCGCCCGGTCACGCGTTGTGCCGGCGGCTATTGCTGCCTGGTTGATATCTTCCAGCGTGATATTGCGTTCGTCCCCGTGGTTATCATCTGGCTTTCCGCAGCCACAGCTTATGCACATCTTGTCTTCTCCTTGTGCAATAGAAATAGAATAGGTGTCAAGTCGTTTCCTATGAAAAGACACGAAGCACGCGCCTAAAAGGTGTCAGCATGGCCCACATCAGGGCTATCAGTACTGTGCGCTTGAGTTTTGCCTTCCACATCTGTCATACTGCGAAAGAATTGTTTTGCAGAGCACAAAAAAACACGTTGATTTGGGAGGCGCACATTTGGGCATACAACTCAGCACCGATCAAGTTATGGCCCTGGCCCCCGATAGCAGTTCGGCGAACGCGGGCAAAAAGCTTGCCGGAGCGCGACACTGGCAGCACCCCGGTCAGAGTGCGGAGGCGCTGTGGGGAGAATGCCAGGGAAGCGCACTCTACCAGGTACGCGTCGATCTCTCCAGCACCACCATCCAGTGCAGTTGCCCCAGCCGGAAGTTCCCCTGTAAGCACGGCATTGGCCTGCTGTTACTGGCCGTCAACACTCCTTCAGCCATCCCAACTGCTGAGCACCCCGAATGGGTGGCGACATGGCTGGCTAAGCGCTCGGCCGCGAGCAAGAAGCGCGAGAAGCCAACCACTCCCGAAGATGCAGGAGCGCCGCAGGCTCCCGCTCGTACTGATGCAGCCCAGAGCAAACGCGCGGGGAAGCGACTTACCCGCGTCTCACAGGGCCTGGACCGCCTCGATCTCTGGTTGAACGACCTGCTGCGCAGTGGGCTGGCAAGCGTCGAGACGCAGCCCGCCTCGTTCTGGGAAAATCAGGCCGCGCCGCTGGATGACGCGCAGGCCCCCGCCATCGCCAACCGCCTGCGCGCCCTGGCAACCATCCCTAACGCGTCGCCGGATTGGCCTGAACGGCTGCTTGCGCAGGTAGGCCGCCTGGCACTGCTGACCCACGCCTTCCGCCAGGGTGAGAAGCTGGATACCGCGCTGCAGGAAGACGTGCGCCAGATGATCGGCTGGTCCATTCCAGAGGAAGAGGTGGCCACACGCGGCACGGTCGTTACCGACGATTGGCTGTTCCTGGGCCAGCGCGTCGAGCATGGTACACGCTTGCATACTCAGTACACCTGGCTGCTAGGCATACATAGTGGACGTAACGCTATGCTGCTGCAATTCGCCGTGGCCAGCACGCCTTTCTCAAAAGTGTACCTGCTCGGCACCCGCCAGCATGCTGATGTGGCCTTCTGGCCCGGCGCCTACCCCCAGCGTGCGCGTATCGAAGTCCGCCGTGGCGAGATCGCTCCCATTACAGAGCGACTACCTGGCACAGAGAGCATGGATACATTTCTAGCCAGTATTGCAGCAGCCCTGGCACGGCAACCCTGGCTGGAACGCAACTTGTGCGTGCTTCAGAACGTCACGCCTGTCTACGATATCCAACAACAACGCTGGTCTATTCGCGATCAGAGTGGAGCCGCCCTCCCGCTCGCGAAAGGCAAATACTGGCGCCTGCTGGCTCTCTCAGGAGGCAGACCCATCGATTTCGCTGGCGAGTGGGACGGAGAGGCACTGTTCCCCCTGGGTGTACTGGCCGATGGCGCCTATCACTTGTTGTAACACGGGCTTGTAAACGGCGCCCCTACAAAGAAACCTATGAAGGGGAGATAACAATGGACGCATTCGTCACCGCCGCGCTCCTTGGCACCGCGCAGGTGGATACGACACATATCGAGACGGGAACGGCCGTAGATACCCTCACGGCAAAGCTCTCAGAAGCGCAGGAGAAAGAACGTGCGCTGCTGCTGACCGCTGGCGTCTGGGCCATATACAAGCAGGCGGGAAAGGTAGCAGAACAAATTCCCACGATCCCAGAGCCAGCGCCGTCTGAGACTCTCCCACCATGCTCAGCAGTGGCGGCCACGCTCTTAGCACGGTGCATGAACGGAGAATATAGCGAAGAGATCCTGAACGAAGCGCTGGCACTCCTGCGCGACGCGGGCAAGCGCCTGCCACCCGAACTGCTGCCCGACGCACTCAATAAACATTCAAGCGAGACCCGCAGAGCCGTGGCCGCCGTGATCGGCGAGCGCGGTCGCTGGCTGAGCCAGTTCAACCTACAGTGGTCATGGGTCAGGGCCACGACGGCCGATAATGCCCTCCCCTCCGACGCCGAAACGCTCTGGGAGGAGGGCACGCTCGTGCAACGCCGCGAGCTTCTGCATACGCTGCGAGCTATAGATCCCACGCAGGCTCGCGCGTGGCTCACAACAGTATGGAAACAGGAGAAGGCCGAGGCACGCGCTAGCCTGCTAGAAACATTTGAAGTGGGGCTCTCCTCCGAGGACGAAGCCTTCCTCGAAACCGCCCTCGATGATCGCAGCAGCAACGTGCGCGCCATCGCAGTCGCGCTCCTGGTGCGCTTACCCGCGTCGGCTCTCGTGCAACGCATGCAGGCGCGCGCTGACGCCATGCTTACATACACCGATGGCAAGCTGGCAGTCAAGCTGCCAACTACACTCGATAAAGCCTGGGAGCGTGACGGCATCGCGATCAAACCTCCATCTGGCAAGGGAGAACGCGCCTGGTGGCTGACCCAGGTCATGGCTGTCGTCCCGCCCGCGCATTGGGAGGAACGCTTTAGCTGCTCACCCGACGACCTTGTGAAGGCCGCCACTTCTCATAAATGGAGTGACGCCATTCTCGAAGGCTGGACCCGTGCCGCCATTCTCCACAAGCATCCACGGTGGGCAACCTCCATTGATGACTGGCTTCACCAGCAAAAACACGACAAGGGTTCATGGCGGGAACTGCGTGGGAAGTTATTTGCATGTATGTCACCAAAAGCGGCGGAGAACAGAGTCAAGTACATAATTACCCATCTGACACTCTCGGAAAACGTGGATTGGGAAGACATGCTGGCCGCACTCCCCCGACCCTGGAGTGAGGAATTAGGCAAGGTGTACCTCACAACACTTCAACTGCATATCAATCTACTGCTACGGCATACAAAATCATCTGACTATCAACCCTGGATGACAAGTCTTACAATAGCTGCTACGGCCTTGCCCAGGACATGCTTCGACGCAGTAGTAGAGCCTGGGGCATGGACCTTGCCAGAAACAGAGATGAACAGGTGGGAGAAAGACTATTGGGCACAAGAACTGCAAAAATTTACTGAAACAATTCAATTTCGCCAGCGCCTTATGGAGGAGATTTCACGATGAGCAAAACGCATAATAGCAGAAATAATGATACAACCAATGTGGACGAAGGTGATCTGCACCCTCAAGCAAACGCTGAAACGACCGCACTCAATAGCGTGTTGCGCCAGCACGCCGAGCAGCAATTCGCGGAAGAGCTTGCTGAGGTGCGTAAGATAGACGAGCGCCAGCGCCCGCCGAACTGGGAGCTTTCGCCGTGGGCCGTGCGCCTCTACCTGCTTGGCGGCAAGCTGTCCAACGGCTTCGTGGTCTCGCCCAAATACATCGGTCACGCGCGCCTGATCGAGATTGCCGTCGCCACCCTGGCTACCGACCGCGCCCTGCTGCTCTATGGCATACCCGGCACCGCCAAAAGCTGGGTGAGCGAGCACCTGGCGGCGGCCATCGCCGGCGACTCGACACTGCTCATCCAGGGCACAGCGGGCACCGACGAGGGCGCGATCCGCTACGGCTGGAACTACGCGCGCCTGCTGGTCGAGGGTCCCTCGCCCGCCGCCATCGTGGCCAGCCCCATGATGCGCGCCATGGAGACCGGCAGACTCGCGCGCATTGAGGAGCTGACCCGCATCCCCAGCGAGGTGCAGGACACGCTGATCACCATCCTATCCGAAAAAACGCTGCCCGTGCCAGAACTCAACATGGAGGTGCAGGGGCGCAAAGGCTTCAACATCATCGCCACCGCCAATAACCGCGACAAGGGCGTCAACGAGCTATCCAGCGCCCTGATGCGCCGCTTCAATACCGTGATCCTCCCCCTGCCCGACACATTGGCCGAAGAGGTCGAGATCGTGGACCGGCGCGTTGCCACCCTGGGCCAGGCTCTTGAACTACCAGCCGAGAAACCCGCTCTTGAAGAGATCAAGCGCGTGGTGACCGTCTTCCGCGAGCTGCGTTCGGGCATGACCCTCGACGGCAAGACCAAACTCAAGGCGCCCAGCGGCACACTCTCCACCGCCGAGGCCATCTCTGTGATCAATAGCGGCCTGGCGATGGCAGCCTACTACGGCGATGGCCACCTGAACGCCAGCGATCTGGCGGCAGGCATCACGGGAGCCATCGTGAAGGACCCGGTGCAGGATCGCGTCGTCTGGCTGGAATACCTGCAAACGGTGGTCAAAGAACGCGATGGCTGGAAAGACCTGTATCGCGCGTGTCAGGAGGTGCTCTAGCCTTGAGCATTCACATCTTCGGCGTGCGCCACCACGGCCCAGGGTGCGCGCGAGGCCTGCGCGCCGCTTTGCAAACGCTGGAGCCGGATATCGTGCTGGTGGAGGGGCCGCCTGACGCTCAGGCCGTCCTGACGCTCCTCATGCACGCTGAGATGCGCCCGCCCGTCGCCCTGCTCATCTATGCGCCCGACAATCCGCAGAGTGCCGTCTACTATCCATTCACGCACTTCTCGCCCGAATGGCAGGCCCTGCGCTACGCCCTTGAACATAGCATCCCGGCGCGCTTTATGGACCTGCCCCAGGCCTTCCAGCTAGGCCGCGAGCTGCCCAGCCCTGAAGGAGAACAGGCTGCCACAGGAACGCCGCCCACTGGCGATGAGAACACACCAGAGACGGTGGAACAACAACCTGGCAAGGAGTCTGTATCCGCAGAGACTCATCCGGCGTTGCCACAGGATGACCCGCTTGCCATGCTGGCGCTGGCCGCTGGCTACAGCGATCACGAACTGTGGTGGGAGCGGCAGATCGAGCAGC
>JBDTHH010000325.1:0-8403 GCA_039937055.1 Ktedonobacteraceae bacterium
GAGGCGAAACAGATGCTGGTCAGTGTCCAGCAAGTGATGACAGCACAACAAGTTGAGGACTATGTGGAGCAACAGCGCCAGTGTCCGCACTGTCAGCAACCTCTTGCATACAAAGGCCATCACCAGATCGGCATGCGCACCCTCTTTGGCAAGCTCACGCTTTCCAGCCCACGCTTGTATACCTGCCCCTGCCAATCCCCCAAAAAGCGTAGTTGGAGTCCCGTCGCCGCACTGTTCTCTGAACGCAGTACCCCTGAATTACTCTGTCAGGAAGTCCGCTGGGCCTCACTCCTGTCGTATGGCGTCACTGTGAAACTCTTGAGCGATCTGCTGCCGATGGAGCATCAATTGAGTGCCTCAACACTCTCACGGCATGTTCACCAGGTAGCAGAACATTTTGAAAGCGAACTGGGCGACGAGCAACCTTCGTTTATCGAGGGGTGTCCTGATCAATGGTACACACTGCCAGAGCCGGGCGCGCCTCTCGTGGTGAGCCTTGATGGGGGCTATGTTCACGCCCGCTCAAAGGAAAATCGTAAGGATGGGTCATTTGAGGTGATTGTAGGCAAGAGCACCACTGGGGAAGGGTCGACGACCCGGTTCGGGTTGGTTTCTGGCTACGATACGAAACCGAGGCGACGGCTCTTTAGGGTCTTGCAAGCTCAGGGATTGCAAATGAACCAGGCGGTCACATTCCTCACGGATGGCGGAGATACCATCCGCGACCTGACCGAGGGTCACAGCCCCCTTGCTTCTCACATTTTGGACTGGTTTCATATTGCGATGCGACTTACTGTGCTGGGTCAGATGGGAAAATCGGTGCCAGTTGAGCACAAAGGCGAGAAGTTCGAGAAAGAATTGGAGCGGGTCAAATGGTTCCTCTGGCATAGTAATGTCTATAAAGCACTCCAGTTACTAGAGTGGCTAGAGCTGGACATCGACGAGGAGGCAGGTCCAGTGGCCCGGAAGTTGGCGAGAACCTTGCACGAGTTTGACCACTACATCCGTACCAATCAATCTTCTCTCCCGAATTATGGTGATCGCTACCGCAATGGAGAAGCAATCTCCTCGGCAGTGGCAGAGTCTTCCGTGAACCAGATCATCAGCAAGCGTTTTGTCAAGAAGCAGCAAATGCGCTGGACCAGGCGCGGCGCTCATCTGTTACTCCAGGTACGAACGCGGGTGTTGGACGACACGTTAACGACGACCTTCCAGCGCTGGTATCCTGGTATGAAAAGAGGCAAGACCCCGCAAGAACCGGCTCTAGCGGCCAGTTGAAGAACACGTCAGAATCGCCTGTACGTCTCTTGTCTCTCTTTTCGTTCAAATACTCGTTGTGCTCTATCTTTTGAAGCAGATTCCTGATAGAATACTCATTATCTCAGGAATAGCGCCGAAAGCAGATGGTCGTGAGCGTGAAAAATAGGCTTTTCAAGGAACACATCTTTATCGTTATCACAGGAATAAGGAAAAATGGGTGGCGTCCATGGCAACTGAAGAACAATCCTTGGAAATCCAAGTCTCAACATTCCTCGCTGACCTAGCTCATGCGAATCACTCTCCGCAGACGTGCCGTGCTTACGCAAGCGATTTAGCACAGTTGTGTACGTTTCATCAGGGGCCAGTCAATACGATCACCGCAGGGGTGTTGCAGACATTCTTTGGAAGGCATGCCCATCTTCGTCCAGCTACCAGAGCACGCAAGCAAGCAGCAGTCGCGCGTTTTCTGACTTGGGCCGAGCAACAAGAGTTGCTGACCGCGAACCCGATGCGCAAGATCGACCGCGTGAAGCTCGATCCACCGCAGCCACGCGGTGTGAAGCGCGAACAGATAGAACGCATTTTCAAAGCCATTCCTGCCGGGCATCTGCGAGACCGACTCTTCTTCCGTTTGCTCGCGGAGACCGGTCTGCGTGTCAGCGAGGGGCTTTCCTTGTACGTGGAGGATCTTGACCTCTCACTCGACAATGAGCATCTGACCATCGTGGGGAAAGGTGGCAAGCGGCGAACAATTCTGCTCGACGATCCACGCCTAGTGCAGCAGCTCCGAACCTATCTCAAAAGGATGGGCTACCAGCATGGACCACTGTTCAGGGCAGAAAAGAACGGGCGAGGAGGACTATTGCGCTACCAATCCATGCAGGAGCGCTGGGACCACTACTGCTCGCAGGCGGGTGTCGCCTGTACGCTTCACCAACTTCGACACAGCCATGCGACTGAACTCATCAACGGCGGAGTCAGTTTACCGACCATTCGCAAGCGATTGGGGCATAAAAGTCTGCAAACAACCTTACGTTATGCAGAACAATCTGATGCTGCCGCTGATATGGAATTACGAACGTGGCGGCGAAAAAGAACTTATTCCTCTCAGAAAGGTTATAACACCAAATGAAGTAGGAGCAAGGTAGATGAAAGCTATCAGAATTTTTTATTCTTATGCCTTTCCAGATGAACCACTGCGAAAAGATTTGGAGAAGCATCTTACTATTCTGAAACGGCAGGGGCTTATTACCACTTGGCACAGTCAAGAAGTAACAGCAGGTACCGAACGGTTGCATATAATTAACCGTTACCTCGACCTTGCGAATATCATTTTGCTCCTGGTGAGCCCTGACTTTATGGCCTCAGACTTCTGCTATAATGTTGAAATGCAACAGGCTATGAAAAGGCACACCATGGGTGAAGCCCGTGTGATTCCTATCATTCTTCGCTCCATTGACTGGAAGGACGCACCATTTGGAAAACTGCAGGTGTTGCCCTTTGATGGGAAACCTATTGCAAGTTGGTCTAGTAAGCATAGACGTGACAAAGCTTTTCTGGAAGTCGCTTTGTCATTACGATCTGTAATCAGGGTTATGGAAAATCCACTAGAGACAAACGCAACAACAAGTGGTGCCCTTGCGGCTAGTAACGAGCTTCGGAGCGAAATTGCCCATCTTCACATAAACAGAGCAATGGCTTACCACGACAGGGGGCGTTTCGATGAGTCCTTAGCCATTTATGATCAAGCTCTCCTTTTAAATCCTGATGACCCTATTGCACATAGTGGAAAAGGGGACCTGCTCGGGGATCTTGGTCGCTACGAAGAAGCTCTTCAGGCCTACAGGCAGGCTCTGCATCTAGATCCTGATGATGGAGAGGTTTGTTACGCAAAGGCGCGCACCCTTAGATATCTTGGTCATTACGAAGAAGCTCTTCAGGCTTATGAGCACGCACTTCATCTTAAGCCTGATGATGGAGAGGTTTATTACGCAAAGGCACTCACCCTTAGGGACCTTGGTCGCTACGAAGAAGCTCTTCAGGTTTGTGAGCACGCACTTCATCTTAAGACTAGTTATGCAAAACCCATTTACCGTACAAAGGCACGCATCCTTAGGGACCTTGGTCGCCACGAAGAAGCTCTTCAGGCTGACCGTGATGCTGAAGTGTGAGGACTTTTCTTCTTCTAAGTCCTCACACTTCAGCAGTTAAGAAGTCAATAGAGGAAGTCATTCCAGAACGGCGGTAATCTCAACACGGCGATTAGAGCGTATCTCGGTACAGGGATCCTCACTCATCAAGCAACCCAACAGTTAGCCCCCATTTTGGAATGGTCTCCATGTAGAGCTTCAGGTAGAAGCGATGTACTTTGAGCCACATGCTTCAATGGAGGAACATTCGGCAGATCATCCAATTCTCTTCCTGGCCATCAGCGGTCGGGGACACGTGCGCATCGGCGGTCCTGTGGGCGAAACGCGTGAGATCCAGGCGAACGAGGCTGTCCTCTGGCCTGCTCATGCCGACCACACCGTCTGGACAGGTGATGAGGCACTGCATGCAATTGTGATCAACATTCCCCAGGAGATAGCTTAGCCCTGGTACAAAAGGAGTTGGCTCACCCGCACATTCAGGATCTTCTCATCCTATCACATGTGCAATCGCGCAATATGTGAGTGAGCCGCTTCACTGCTAAGAAAACGATAGCATAGAAACAGGTGGAGTCGGGTTGAGCATCCACGAAGACACTGCGCAAGGAGGGCACTTCTCGTGGGTGCCTCTCTATATTACGACATGGATCAGCGATTTCTTTCAATAAGAAGCATATTCGCCAGTAGTGAAGTGTGTTGGCAAGAGATGGGGAGCAAGCAATAGTTAGCGCGCTTTTTCTATCAGTTCCAACAGGACGCCATTGGCGCCCTTTGGGTGAATGAAAATGGCGCGGCCCTCGGCGGCAATCCGTGGCTGTTTATCCAGTACGCGGACGCCCTGGGCCTGCATACCGGCGAGCGCCGCATCAATATCATCGACTTCGAGGCAGATATGATGCAGGCCCTCGCCGTGCTTCTCCAGGAACCTCAACAGGCCGGCATTGGCGCTGGTCGGCTCGATCAATTCGATTTCGCTGCCTTCCGGCCCACCCATCGGCAGGAAGGCAATGCGCACCTGCTCTGTTGGCACCTCTTTGATCTCGCCAGGCGTAATGCCAAGCGTATCGCGGTAAAAGGTCAGCGCCTGCTCGATGTCGCGCACAATAATGGCAACATGGTCAATGCGCCTTGGCATGCGAATCTCCGTTCTCGCGTCCTACCGGCCCCCAGCCTCCGCGCGGCTGGCAGCCTACCTGTTGAAAGTCCGTCTGCCGGAGCGTATGCGGGATAATCGCGAACAGACCAACGCCGAGCTGGATCGAATTCGTCAGGGTGCTCAGCGCCATTAAGGCCCCGATGCGCGTCTCCTCACTATAGTTCAACAGATCGACCATTTGCTCAAACTCGGCCTGGGTAAGCACCTCATAGGACAAATCTGGCTTTACCAGCAAGCTGAGATCAAGGTCAACATAGGACAGGCGATCTGCTCCGATCACAGGCGGCTGAATAACCGAGGCATACGTGTGCAGCAAGGCCTGACCATCATAAAAGGCACTGAGCATATACCAGCGCTGGGGCCAGAAGAATTGCAGGCAATTATAGCGCAATGGACGTGCTCTGGTCGTCCATTCCATCGATGTGCCTGCGGGCAGCCAGAGACGGATACAATCCTCCGATGGCGCCGCCACTTCTTCATCGCTCAGGCGTGTTGTGTTATGCAGTCGATACGCGCGCCACGTTCCCCGTAGCGCCTGGTCATAACTCCGACTTTCCACCCGGAAATCTGGTTGCATGATAGCTCTCCCTTCCATCAGCTTCATAGTACGCAAATTTGTGCATATCGTCAAGCATAAGGCTTTTCTTCCCATAAGAAGCCAGGCTGAAGCCTGTTTTTAATGGCGTGTACCCTCAAAAAGCATGCGCACAGGATCGTTGTGTTGTACAATAAAGGAGCGCTATACGACCACTAATGAGTAATCGGAGACCAGAGAAACCGAAAACGAGATCATATGCGTTGTCCAAATTGTCAAACTATCAATCCACCGCATGCCAAGTTCTGTCTGGAATGCGGAAATCGTCTTGTCGTCTGTCCCAACTGCGGCACGATCAATGTGCCCGCGGCCAAATTCTGCATTGAGTGCGGTACGCCCCTGGTATCTAGAACCGCGAATAGCGCGGCTGCATCTCTCATAGATAGTAATAACACGTCTGGCAACAACAGACGGACACAACCGCTGCCAGATGTCCTGGAACCGCCTGAGGAGAGGCGAGTTGTCACCATTATGTTCGCGGACATTACGGGTTCGACGCCGCTGGCGGATCACCTTGACCCCGAAGAGATGCGCGCGATCCTGTCAAGCTATTTCAACCTGATGACGGAGCAGATCAGGCGGCACGGCGGCACGGTTGAGAAATATATAGGTGACGCGGTAATGGCGGTTTTCGGGCTACCCATCGCGCACGAGGATGATCCCGACCGCGCTATTCGCGCTACGCTCGACATGCAGAGGGCGCTCGCCAGGTTCAACGCGCTGCGCAAAGCCCGCGATCCGCATGTGGTGCCGCTGCAGATGCGCATTGGGATCACCACTGGTGAAGTTGCGGCCCCCGGCAACTCGCATTTCAGCAGGCGGGATTTCCTGATCACAGGCGATGCTGTTAACGTGGCCGCTCGCCTCCAACAGGTGGCGATGCCGGATACCATCCTGATTGGGGAGCGCACCTACCTGGCAGCACGCGAGGTCTTCAAGTTTCAAGCGATGGCTCCTCTGCGCCTGAAAGGCAAGCCAGAGCCGATCAAGGCCTGGGTGGTACAGGGCCCCCAGGATCACACGCGCGCCATTGCGCAGCATCCACGAGGCATCGAGGGGCTGGAGACTCCACTTATCGGGCGGGCGCTGGAACTGACTTTGATGCATGCTACCTATGCACGCGTGCAGGCAGAGCAACACCCACACCTGATCACGCTGCTGGGGCCGCCGGGCATTGGCAAATCACGCCTGGTACGCGAATTCATCGAGCGCGAAGAGGAAACCTCGAAATGCACGACCTGCGAAGATAGGCTCACCGCTCCGCTGGTGCTCAGGGGTCGTTGCCCACCCTATGGCGAGGGTATCACATACTGGCCTTTGATCGAGACGCTGCGTACTTTGCTACATGCAAAAGATGAAGAAAGCCCTGAAGACCTGGACAGGCGCTTCACTGAGTTCGTGCGTGACACACTGAGCATTGCCAAACGCAGCGAGGACCCGGTAGAGGTCACCAGCGCCATTGCACGCAGCATCGGCAGGGGCCTGAGTGGCCAGATGAGCGAGCAAGAATCCCCTAAGCGGGAAAGGGAGCGCCAGCGCGCCACACACAGCAAAGGCCCTGATCAAGGAGCTGTACAGGCCACATTACTGCGCGCGTGGCGCATCCTGCTGGAGTCCCTGGCGCAGCAGCAACCTCTGATCCTGGTGATCGATGACCTGCAATGGGCGGATGAGGCGCTGCTCGACCTGCTGGAACACCTGATGGAGCGCATCACCAGCGTACCCATTCTCCTCATCTGTCCCGCACGCCCGGATTTCTTTGAGCGACGACGAGATTGGGGAGGCGGACGGCGCAATTTCACGACGATTGCCCTGGAGGCTCTCTCGCAGGAAGATACCGGCGAACTGATTAACGCACTCCTTAAGGGAAGCGATCTGCCGGAAACGCTTCGTCATACGATCCAGAGCCGCGCCGAGGGCAACCCTTTCTTTGTGGAAGAGATCGTGCGCATGCTCATCGATCAGGGTGTACTTGTGTATAATGATGACTGCTGGCATGTGCGCTACCGCAATGGCGCGCTCCTGAGCGAACTGGCAACCCCGGCGGCGCCTCCCGACGACACACTGCTGGACCTGCACTACGTTCTGCCGCTGCCGCGCGTGCCCGACACCATTCAGGGCGTGCTCACGGCGCGTGTCGATCTACTGAACCCTGTAGAGAAGCGGGTGCTCCAGCAGGCATCGATCATCGGCCGCACCTTCTGGCTGGCAGGTCTGCTCGAACTCACCTCGGAACTGGAACTCGATACGATCACCAACACACTTGAAGCACTGATGGATCGCGATTTCATCGTCGAGACCAGGCAGCAGGCGCGTAGCCCGGTAGATGACGACCGCATATTTAGCTTCAAGCACATCTTAATCCGCGACGTAGTCTACAACAATCTCTCACGGGTGCGGCGCTGCCAGGAGCACGCCCGCCTGGCCCTGTGGCTGGAAGAGAAGACGGCGGGTCACACAGAGAACTTCGCGGAACTGCTGGCCTACCACTACCAACAGGCCCTGGCTACGTGGCCGAGCGGGCTGGCCGCCAGCGCTATCCACATCGATGACATGCACGATCAGGATACTGGCTCCTCGACCGAGCCGCTGCAATTGACGCGCACGGAGGTGCGCCGCCGGGCGATCACCCATCTGACCATAGCCGGCGATCAGGCGCTGCATAGCTACTACACCATCCGCGCTATCCAGGCATACGGCGAAGTGCTGGATATGCTGGATGAGAGCAACGCCGATAAGGTGACCCTGGCCAGGATGCATGAGAAGCTGGGCGATGCCTATACGCAGCGCGCGAATACGAATGACGCATGGAACGAGTATCGCCAGGCATTGCAGATTGTGAAGGCAGAGCCGCAAGCAGACAGCAACGAGTTATTACATTTGTATGATCGCCTGGCGGAGCTAGCGACCCGCTGGTTCAGTTTATTCAGGCCGCTCCCCGACATGCAGGAGGTGCGCTCCTACATTGATGCAGGCTTAAAGCTATCCGAGAATCGACCGGCCAGCGCCGACCGCGCGGCCTTCCTCACCTATCTAGCAATGTGGTACCTGCACCAGGGGACACATGATAACGCGGGAATAACCGGGCTGGCACTGCAGAGCGGACTTGAGGCGCGTCGCATCGCCGAGGAAGCCGATGATGCCGGCGTGCTATGGGTCGCGCTGGATGCGCTCGGCGTTATCTATACGTGCCAGCACAAATACCAGGATTCGCACAAGGCCCAGCACGATCGCCAGAAACTGGC
>JBDTHH010000326.1:0-2700 GCA_039937055.1 Ktedonobacteraceae bacterium
CGCGCAAAGACAGCCGCCGTGACCCTGGCATCCCCCATGGCACGGTGTCTGTTCGCCGTGGGGATCTTGAGGTGTTCTGCGACCATATCGAGCTTGAAGCGCCGCAGGTTGGGCAGGAAGCGCCGCGCCAGGGGGATGGTATCCAGGCCGTCGAGGGGAAAGACGCGACCCAGGAGTTGGGCCTCGTGGGCCAGGAAGCCGATATCGAAGCCTACGTTGTGTCCAACGATGATGGCCCCCTCTATGAAGCGCAGGAAGCCCGGCAGCACTTCCTGCGCGCTAGGGGCCTCCGTGAGCATCTCCTGGGAGATGCCGGTGAACTGCACGATGAAGGGCGGCAGGCGGCGTCCGGGGTTGAGCAGACTTTGAAACGCGTCAATGGCCTCGCCCCCGCGCAGCCGGATGCCCGCCACCTCGATGACACGGTCAGGCCCAGGACGTAGTCCTGTCGTCTCGGTATCCAGAATCACAAAATCAATCTCGTCGAGCGCCTGGTGGGTGCTGCGCCAGGCGCTGAGCTGCCACATATGCTCGTCAGCTTGCTCGAAAAGCGCGGAACTGCCCAACGTCTGGCGTAGGAGGGTTTTCCAGAGCGCGCCCCCGGCTGTCTGCCCGCTCGCTCCAAAGAGGTGCTGTACAAGCACATCCTCGCCGGCCGGCTGGCCCAGACTCTCCAATAGTTCGTGCGCGCGTCGCAGGAGTGTGCCTCGTTGCGGCCCGCCATCGCTGCTCTCATCCGCCATCACGGAACATCCCCTTTGCTCAAATAAAATCCCCGATTTAGGACGTGTGTACGAGAATAACACGAAGAGCTCTCTTTGACAAGAGAGCCTTTTCGTTTCAGATGAGATCGTGATGGCTATATATCATCTGGTAAGCTGGTATATTTCCGCCTGCATATTCTGCCTGGCGCGTTCTTCCAGCGTTTCAAACATGGGCGGAGTCCAGTAAATTTGCGTTCGCTGTAAAAAACGCCGCAATACTGTAGCCCTCCCTGTGCGATAGTCCTCTTCCGGCACCCAGGCATATTCCCTTCTTATAGCCTTACTATAAAGATCGTAGTGCGGGGCTGACGCGCCCAGAATTGCCAGGTCTGCGTCGAGAAGTATATGGCCATCGCTCTCATCTGTTGCTGCCTGGTGATCTTTTGTGCATACTATCAGCCTTTTAGTGGTGTCTATGATATATGAGGGTACACCCAGGCTACTCAGAAGCGTGTTGGCATAGTCCGCGCTGCGTTCCTCGTTGTCCGTTGCGTGAGTGTCATAAATGCTATCATGAAACCATGCTGCGAACTGTAGCGCCGGAAGGTCGCACGCCAGTGTACGTAGCGATGTGATGCTTTCCAGGACGGCTTGAATGTGATCGAGCGTATGATAAAAACGGCCAGGGCTTGTATACGCTGCGCTGAGCGCGCTGAAGGCTTGTTGGCCTGTGGCTGGTTCGATGCCGCATGTTTGCAGCAGTTGTTCCCAGTTCTGTTGTAAATGCATACGAGTCCCTCCAACCAATCGTGATTCTTCTGCCGGCTTTGGCTGATGAGTTTTTGCTATCTCCAGGTTATCATATAAGCAAGGGCAGAAACTCATGAGGCGTAGATACAAGGAGTAGCAAATATGCGTATAGCCTTTGTGGTCTTTAACGGCATGACGACGATGGATTTCATCGGCGCATATGACCCCCTTGTGCGCCTGAAGCGCTATGGGTACATGCCTGATTTGCGCTGGGATATCTGTGCCTATACTGAAGATGTTCACGATCTTGATGGGTTGCGTATTGTGCCAACTCAGGTACGTGAGCCATTGGGCGCCTACGATATAGTCATCATACCGGGTGGGTTAGGTACCCGCACGTTGGTCGACGATGCTGGTTTCATCGCGTGGATCGGGAGCGCGGCCTCCTGCCCGCTGAAAGTCTCGGTATGTACAGGCTCGCTTTTACTGGGTGCGGCCGGTTTTCTGGCGGGCAGAAAGGCTACCACCCACCGTTCGGCATTCGCTGATCTTCAGAAATATTGTGTGCTGGTAGTGGACGAACGCGTGGTTGACGAGGGCGAAGTGATTACCGCGCGAGGCGTCACCTCATCGATTGACCTTGGTCTCTATCTATGTGAGAAGCTGGCTGGCCGCGAGGCCAGAGAGCACATTAGGCAGCAAATGGATTATCAATCATGAATACACCCACATTTCAAGACGTACTGCTGGCCCGGCGCCAGATTCGACCCTACCTTGCCCGCACTCCCCTGTACAGCTACCCGACGCTGAACGATTTGCTTGATGCTCAAGTCTATATAAAGCACGAGAATTACCAGCCCATCGGGGCCTTCAAAGTGCGTGGTGGCGTCAACTTGATCTCGCAGCTTACGCCGCAGGAGCGCGAGCAGGGCGTGATCGCCGCCTCTACGGGCAATCATGGGCAGTCGGTGGCCTTCGCTGCCCGCCTGTTTGGTGTTCGTGCGCGCATCGTTGTACCCGAAGGGGCCAATCCTGGCAAAGTAGCTGCGATGCAGGGTATGGGGGCCGAGGTGCTCTTTCATGGCGCGACCTTTGATGAGGCTCGCCTGTACTGCGAGACCCTGGCTCAGGAGCATGGCTATCGCTACATCCATTCGGGCGACGAACCGCTGCTGATTGCCGGCGTGGCTACGCTGGCGCTGGAGATGCTGGAGGATGAGCCTGGCCTGGAGGTGCTGATCGTGCC
>JBDTHH010000327.1:0-6510 GCA_039937055.1 Ktedonobacteraceae bacterium
TTCCTGCGCAGCCAGGGGATCACCCATTGCAAGATCGTCACCCCGCATGGCGCTCTGGAGGCCGCACCCCTGACAGGCACGGCCGACCTGATCGTCGACCTCACCGAAACGGGCACGACGCTACGCGAAAATCGCCTGAAACTCCTGCATGATGGCGTCGTTCTACAGTCACAGGCCTGCTTGATCGCCAATGCCCAGCTCCTGAAGCAGAATCCGGCGCTTCTACGCCTGACGACTGTGATACTGGAACTGGTGAACGCCCATATGCAGGCACGGAATCGTTCGATGCTGACCGCCTCTATCCCAAAGACGAATGGGGACACGCATACCACGATCATACAGCGCTTGAAAGTGCTCCTTCCCGGCTTCGAGTGCCGGGTTGCCGGCTTCGAAGCCAGTGGCGATGACCTGCCTCCATGGTATACCCTCTCAGGTGTGGTCAGCGTGGGACGCTCGGCCCCCGAACTGGTGGAGATGATGACAGCACTGCGCGTCATAGGGGCCGAACACATCGATGTGACACCGTTAAGCTACCGCTTTGGAGAAGAGCCAGCAAGTGTGCGCGCCCTGAGCGCAAGATTAGCGAGGATATCTTGAAAGACCTGCTTGTATTCGACCTCGACGGCGTGATCACCAGCGAGGAGGCCTACTGGGACGCGGCAGGTCTGACAGTCCATGAATTACTCTATAGCCCGCGCTACTGGCATCTCGGCACAGGGACCCCCGCTGAGTACATGCAGTATCATCCGACACCATCCGCACAGGAGAGCCGCCATACCAGCCGCGCGGTTTTTCCAGAGCAGGCGCTCCTGACCCTTAAAGCCCGCGCCATCAACTCGAATTGGGATACTTCCTATATCTGGGCCTGCCTGTACCTGATCAATCTGCTGGCACACCTGCCAGATCGCGCCGAACTGTTACCGCTACGGCCCTGGGATAGCGACTGGATCACGGCTTTCAGGAGACACCTGTCGCAGGGGGAACAGCACAACACGCAGTCACTGGAGCCAGATCTGCGCGTCCTTGATACCCCTCCCTTTCATGGCGCCGTCGGTCTTGACCTCATCAATCGTTGCGATGACTACGCAAGCGAAGTGTTGGATCATCCTATAACAGGAGTCTTCTCGCGCCACAGCCCCTTCTGGACATTTTGCCAGGATATTTTTCAGCAATGGTACCTGGGCGATGATCTCTATACCCAGACCTACCAGCGCGCCTCCGGCCAGCCAGGAAAACCGGGCTGTATTTATTTCGAGCAACCGCTCCTGCCGATAGAACGTATACGCGCCACTCTGGAGGCCCTACGCCAGCAAGGGTACACACTGGGCATTGCCACCGGACGCGTGCGCCAGGAAGCGCTTGTACCACTTAAACGTTACGACCTCCTCTCCTTCTTCGACGAACAGCATATCTCAACCTATGACTATGTTGAACAGGCCGAGGCCGAACTGCGCGCACAGGGGAAACAGCTCCTCTTGAGTAAACCACACCCCTTCCCCTTCCTATTGGCATTTGACCGTGCCAGATACGGGAGCCAGCCCGACTCCCTTTATCCAGAGCCAATATCATCTACACCTTACCCCTTCCAACCGGCCTGTATAGTCATCGGAGACTCTACCAGCGATATCATCGGCGGGCGTGCAGCCGGGGCATTGACAGTGGCCGTCTTCACAGGCGCGCGCACGCCCGAAGCGCGTTCTGGCCTGGCACAGAGCAACCCGGATTTCACCATTGATGATGTCACAACCTTGCCGGCTCTGCTGGCAGACATCGATAGTCTTCAGACCATTCAGCGCCTACAGTTCAGCGAGCGTGAGAAGGCCGAGCGTCTGCTACAGCGCTGGTTCGCGCGCCACATGGATCTCACAACCGAGCGGGTCATCCTGACGCCCAGGGCTGTGTCGCTGAACTCGTTCAACGGCGTATATCGCGCTGGCAGCGAAGACTACTTCTTCAAGACGCACGTCGAGGAGCAGGGCGTGCTGGCAGAATACTACCACGCGGAACTGCTGCACAACGCGGGCTACAACATCGTCAAGCCCCTGCGCACGCTGCATACAGGTGGCCAGCAGATGGTGATCTATCCGCTGGTGGACTGGCCAGTGATGTTCGACCTGCTGCGCGACATTGAGACAGAGAGTGCAGACCATGTAAGCCTTGATCTCCTGGTGGCGGCCGAGCAGCGAGAGTGCGCGCGCCTGCTGGAGATCTACCAGGCGACCCAGACCCGGAGCACCGCGCAGGAACACGCGGAGGCCCCCATCCACCAGCTTTTCTGGCACCGTCTGACAGGTGGGCGCCTTGACAGCTTCTACCAGGGGAAATCCATCCCTTTCCCAGAGGGCCAGAACAGCATCTGCTTCGACGACCTGCTCCACTATCGCTGGCTCATCAACGGTGTCGCGCAGCAATATACCCTGGGCCAGTTGATCGAGCAGGCAAAGACAGCGCTCAATCCCGCGCGCGCCGCGCTCACGAGTATCGGACATGGAGATGCACACTTCGGCAATGTCTTTTTAGAGCGGCGCCAGAACTACCTTTACTTTGATCCGGCCTTCGCCGGCAGACACACGCCGCTGCTCGATATCATCAAGCCGCTCTTTCATAATGTCTTCGCGACCTGGATGTACTTCCCACAAGAGATCGCGCGCACATTGCAGCTTACTATCACCACACACGACGAAACACTGTCCATTGAGCATAACTACCTACTGACTCCCGTGCGCCAGGCGATCTTGCAGGCGAAAGTGCAGTCCCTGCTGACTCCCATGATCGCCTGGCTGCGTGCGCAGAACGCCCTACCCGCCGATTGGCTGTTAGTTATGCAAGCAGCGCTGCTCTGTTGCCCGCTACTGACCGTCAATCTCAGCGATGGAGCGCGCATGCCGCCTGCCATCAGTTGGCTGGGGCTGGCACAGGCGGTGCAGGTAGGCAACAGCGGCATAAAGCCATGGAGGACCGACCTATGATCGCGATTATCGACTATGGCGCGGGCAATATCCGCAGCATTCAGAAAGCCCTGGAGCATATAGGTGCAACGGTCAGAGTGACAGATGAGCCGGGGGTGGTTGGCGAAGCCCGTGCGGTCGTGCTACCCGGCGTGGGTTCGGGCGGGGCAGCCATGACACGCATGACACACTGCGGGCTGGACGAGGCCATTCGCCAGGCGACGCAACAGGGCAAGCCATTTCTCGGCATCTGCCTTGGCATGCAACTGCTGGTAGACCACCATGCCGAAGGCGAGGTCGATGGCCTGGGCCTCTTCCCTGGCGAGGTACGCCGCATTCCACACGGCCCCAAGATCCCGCACATGGGCTGGAACCAGGTGATCCCGCAGCAAGAGGGCCTGCCCATCTTCGCGCGTATTCCGGCGGAGGCCTTCTTCTACTTTGCGCACTCCTACTACGTTGAGCCGCAGGATCAGCAGGGCGTAGCCGCCGTCACCGAATACGGTTCACCTTTTTGTAGCGTGATCGTCACAGAACGCGTCTGGGGTACCCAGTTCCATCCCGAGAAGAGTGGAGCGGTAGGTTTGCAGTTGCTCCAGAATTTTGTGAATTTTATAAAGAGGGTGCGCGCATGATCCTTCTACCGGCTATTGATATCAAGGATGGGCAATGCGTGCGCCTGTACCAGGGCGACTATAATCAGGTCACAACCTACGATGCTGACCCCGTGCATGTCGCACAGCGTTGGCACGCGGCCGGTGCGCGCTGGCTGCATATCGTCGATCTGGACGGCGCGGCGCATGGGGAGCCGGTCAACACCGGAGTGATCACGCGTATACACGCGGCGGTCCCGCTCTCTATAGAACTGGGAGGAGGCATGCGCACGCTGGCCCATATCGAGCAGGCGCTGGCGCTGGGGATCGAGCGTGTTGTCCTGGGTACCGTCGCCCTGACTGAGCGCGCGCTTCTGACAGAGGCCCTCCGGCGTTGGGGCGAGCGCATCGTCGTTGGTCTGGATGCGCGCGATGGCCGGATCGCGGTCTCTGGCTGGCGCGAAACATCACAGGTCCAGGCAACGACGCTGGCCCGTGAACTGGCAGTGGCAGGCGTGCGTCGCTTCATTGCCACCGATATCGCACGCGATGGCGCATTACGAGGCCCGAATGTGAGCGCTCTGGCCGCATTGCAACAGGCACTCGTGGACATCACCCCCCCGCGCTCGATCATCGCCTCAGGTGGGGTTAGCTCACTCGAAGACCTGCGCGCCCTGGCCAGCCTGGGCATCGAGGGGGCCATCGTGGGCAAGGCCATCTACACAGGAGATGTGGATCTGGCCGCAGCGCTGCGAGAGAGAGAGGGAGACGCATGCTGACCAAACGTATTATCCCGTGCCTCGACGTAGCAGAAGGGCGTGTTGTCAAAGGCATCAATTATGTGAATTTGCGCGATGCAGGCAACCCGGTGGAACTTGCTGCGTATTATAATACAGAGGGCGCCGATGAGATTGTCTTTCTAGATATTACGGCGTCGTATGAGAAGCGAGCCACCATGCTCGACGTGGTACGCCAGGCGGCAGAGCAGGTGTTCATCCCGATGACCGTAGGTGGGGGCATTCGCAGCGTGGAGGATATACGCGCGACCCTGGAGGCCGGGGCCGATAAGATCGCGCTCAACACCGCCGCCGTCCAACAACCGGAGCTGTTGCGGGCAGGCGCGGAGCAGTTCGGCGCGCAATGTATCGTGCTGGCTATCGATGCCAGGAGCAATCCAGCCATGCCCGGTGGCTACGAGGTGTACATCCATGGAGGGCGCACAGCGACGGGCCTGGATGTGTTCGCATGGGCACAGCGCGGGGTGTATCTGGGCGCGGGCGAGATTCTGCTGACGAGCATGGACCGGGACGGCACGCAGCAGGGATATGATCTCACCTTGAATGCCCAGGTAGCACGGGCCGTGTCTGTGCCGGTCATCGCTTCGGGAGGCGTTGGCACCCTGGAACACCTGCATGCAGGCCTGACGCTTGGTGCTGCCGACGCTGTGCTGGCTGCGTCGATCTTCCATTACGGGCAATTTCGTATTTGTGATGTCAAGAACTATCTACACACACAAGGAGTGCTGGTGCGACCATGCTAAAGTTTGACCGCCAGGGATTAGCGCCCGCCGTTATTCAGGATGATGCGACCGGAGATGTCTTGATGGTGGCTTTCATGAACGAGGAGGCGCTGAGCAAGACACGCGAGACAGGGTATACACACTTCTATAGCCGCACACGCCAGGCCATCTGGCGCAAGGGCGAGCAGTCGGGCAACAGCCAGGAAGTGCGTGCCATCTTCGTCAATTGCGAAGAGAACAGCCTGCTCATCCATGTCATCCAGCATGGCGTGGCCGCCTGCCACGAGGGCTATCACAGTTGTTACTATCGTCGCCTCTTGCCCGATGGAACGCACGAAACCGTGGCCGAGCGGCTCTTTGACCCCACAACCGTCTATAACACAGGGCCGCTGACCCTGTCGTCCGTTGCCGACACGGCTTCACCTGCTGCCAGGGTGGGGGAGAATGAGTACCAGGACCTGGAGACCAGGCTGCGCCAACTCTATGGCGCCTACATCTACCTGCGTGACCACGATCTCAGCGAGGAATCGAACACCTCGCGCCTCCTGCAAGACCACGATCCCCACTATCTGCTGGCGCGACTGGCCGACGAACTGCAAGAACTATCCGGCGTGCAGGTTGGTGAGCATGTACACGAGGGCCTCCAGCCCGATACCATCTTCGAGGGTAGCCAGGTCGGCTACTGGCTGATGTTGCTAGCAAGCAGTCACAAGCTACGCTACGATGATTTCTCGCCCCACGAGGCACTTCTGGAGGGAGCAGGTCTTAGCAGTGAGCAGGGGTCTCAGGAGCCATACAGCGACGAAAAAGCGCTTGAAAAGGAACAGGAATGTCTGAACCTGATCGGCTCCGGGGAACGTACCCAGGTGGTGCAGGGACTCCGTGTCGGCTTCGGCCTGATCGGCTGGGCCTGCGCAAAGGCCGGCGTAAGTCCCCAGGCACCAGCGGACTTCGACCTGGAGCAGATGCGTCGCAAGGGGTTGGTCAAGTAAAGGAAGAGAAACACGACGCTCACAGGAGAACGAGGAGCTATGTATGCTACGACGCTATACTGTACTTTTTGCGGCGCAGAGTATCCTTTGATTCATCGCGGTTCCTGCACCAGGTGCGCCAGACCCGGTGAAGAGAGCGCCTTGCATGAAACTCTCGGTGTGCAGTACGACCTGTCCACGCTCAAAGGCCAGCTTGATCGAGAGGAACTGGCTCGTCGCCCACCTGGCTTGTGGCGCTATCGCGAGTTGCTGCCTGTCGTTGATCCAGCTTTCCGCATTGACCTGGGAGCAGGCGGTACGCGGCTCGCGGCCCTCACACGCGTTCCCGATGCCGTTACTGGCAACCGGCTCTTTATGAAGGTCGAGGGATCGAATCCGACCGGTTCGTTTAAGGACCGACCTATCGGCGTAGCTGCCAGCGTGGCTCTGGAACAGGGGGCACGGGGTCTGGCCTGCCT
>JBDTHH010000328.1:0-13791 GCA_039937055.1 Ktedonobacteraceae bacterium
TGGAGGGCCTCTTCTTGCAGACTCCTGGCCTGAAGGTAGTCATCCCTTCGAACCCATACGATGCCAAGGGCCTGCTGGCGGCGGCCGTCGCCGATCCCGATCCCGTGCTCTTCCTGGAAAACATCAAGCTATATCGTTCATTCCGCCAGGAGACGCCGGAAGAGCATTATAGCCTTCCCCTGGGCCAGGCGCACACGGTGCAGGCGGGCAACGATGTCAGCATCTTTGCCTATGGCGCGATGGTGCAGGTAGCCCTGGAGGCGGCGAAGCAGGCACAGCAGGAACTGGGCGCCAGTGTTGAGGTCATCGACCTGCGCACGGTCTGGCCGCTTGATGAGGAGGCCATCGCGGCTTCGGTTGAGAAGACCGGCCGGGCCATCGTGGTCCACGAAGCTCCGCGTGCTGGCGGCGTGGGCGCCGAGGTGACCGCTGTGATCAATGATCGCTGCCTCTACTCGCTGCTGAAGCCCGTTGGCCGCGTCACCGGCTACGATACGCCCTATCCCGTGCCCGGCCAGGAGGACTACTATCTCCCAACGCCCGCGAAGGTGCTGACGGCCCTGCGCCAGGTGCTGGAGCCATAATGGATACCAGGGTCCGTAGGGCGTGGCTGGCCTTATAGGCGTACACATAAGGCAGGGGTGACAGGAATTGGTGGGTCTGCGTAGGGGCGCCGTTTACAAGCCCGCGCATACCCGATAGCATCACGATCATGCCTGTCACACGGGCTTGTAAACGGCGCCCCTACGTCTGATGTGGGGTCCCTACGTCTGATGTGGGGTCCCTATGCGGATCGGTGCGCGTGGCAGATTCTGGTGTGCATGATAGGTTTTGAGGCAGGCACACCGGTCTGGCGATAATCCTACACGCAGGGATAGCCAGCGCAATATTTAAGTGGAGGCAATAGATGCAGGAGTTTAAATTACCCGACCTTGGTGAGGGGATGGAGGAGGCCGAAATCAGACGTTGGCTTGTCGGTCCCGGCGACGCCATTAAAACCGATCAGTTGATGGTGCAGGTTGAGACTGATAAGGCCCTGGTTGAGATTCCTTCTCCCGTTACCGGGCGTGTTGCCGATATTCGCGTGCCAGAGGGCCAAGTTGCCAAAAAGGGCGCGGTGCTGATTGTCTTCGAGACTGCCTCGCACAACGGCACTGTCGCGCCCGCGAAACGCGCGCACCCGGTCCCATCTGCTGATCTCACGAGCGCGCCACCTGTTCCCTCTGAGCCGGAGAAGGCTGCGACAGCGAAGCGCCGCGTCCTCGCCGCGCCTGCTGTGCGCAAGCTGGCCTTTGAACTGGGTGTGAACCTGGAACAGGTACAGCCCTCCAATGCCAATGGCCGCGTCTCTATCGAGGATGTGCGAGCCTATGCTGAAGAGGCCCGCACCTTTGCCTCCGCTCCTGCTCGCTCTTCGATGGCTGCGAGCGAGCAGCAATCTTCCGTTATCTCCCAGCCACAGCAGCGATCCGTGCTAGCTGTTCCTGGCTCTGAGGATAAACGCGAGCCTCTCACAGGCCTGCGCAAGCGCATCGCCGAACATATGGAGTATGCCTGGCGCACAATCCCTCATGCCACCGCCTTTGATGAGGTTGATGGCAGCGGCCTGGTGGCCCTGCGCCGCGCGCTGCTGCCGGTAGCTGAGAAGCGCGGCGTGCGCCTGACGTATATGCCACTCCTGCTGAAGCTGTTGCTGCCTGTGCTCAAAGAGTTCCCCATCTTCAATGCCAGCCTGGATGAGGAGCGACGCGAGATCATCTATAAACAGGCCTACCATATCGGCGTGGCGACGGCGGCGCCTGAGGGCCTGCTCGTCCCCGTGCTGCGCGATGCTGATCGCCTGACCCTGCTTGGCATTGCCAGCGAGCTAGAGCGCCTCGTTGAGGGCGCTCGCAAGCGCTCCCTCTCGCGCGCCGAGCTGACCGGCAGCACCTTCACGCTGAACAACGTCGGCAGCTTTGGCGGTGCCAGCGGTACCCCCATCATCAACCATCCAGAGGTGGCTATTCTCGCGGTAGGGAAGCTGCAAGAGAAGGCCGTGGTCCACGAGGGACAAATCGTCGCGCGACCAATGATGCCGCTGGCCCTTTCTTTCGATCATCGCCTGATAGATGGCGCGCGTGCCGGCGCCTTTCTGGCTCGCTTTAAAGAACTGGTGGAGAACCCGCAACAATTGCTGCTGGATATGCTATGATAGTGCCGTGATCGGCGCGTTGGTCCATGCGAAAGGAGTATCGACCATGGCAAGCGCACAGGAGATCATGCAGGCGGTGGCCGCCCTGGTGAAACAGGAGGGCAAAGAGGTATTTAGTCGCGAGGATGTGCGACTGAAGCTGGGGGTTGACCGCCAGATGTGGGAGTATCGCTACACAGGTATCTTTCAACTGATGCGCTCCGATGGCCTCTTCAAAGTCAAATATGGCACGCCGCGCCCGCGCAAAGCCACGAATTCGAGTGGCGAGTTAAAAGTAGGAGCCAGGTACAAAGATGTATTTCGACGTGTTGAGCACGGCAAACATACCCTGACCGAACATGGCAGACAACTTATCGAGGATGAATTTTGCTAGGCTAGCAAAGAGAGAAGCGAACCATGGTTGTTGGAGATGTGACCACCGCTGTTGATGTGCTGGTGCTGGGCGCGGGACCGGGTGGCTATGTGGCGGCCATTCGTGCCGCGCAACTGGGCCGGCATGTCACTCTGATCGACGCGGGACTGCCCGGCGGCACCTGCCTGCATCGTGGCTGCATCCCACTCAAAGCGCTGCTATCCTCAAGTGAGCGCTACTACCAGGCGCGCCAGGAAGAACTGGCACTCATGGGCATCCAGGCGCAGTCCGTCTCCTTCAACTGGACCGGCATGCAGGCCTGGAAGCAGGGTGTGGTTGATCGCCTCGCCGACGGGGTGCGCCGGCTGGTGGCCGGCAACCATGTCGAGTATGTGCATGGCAACGGCTGGTTCATGAATACTCACGAGGTGCGCGTCGAGGGCGAGCATGGCTCCCATCGCTTCAAGTTCGAGCATTGCGTGGTCGCCACCGGCGCCAGCGCTGCCGCCCACGATCTCCCCTATGACGGCGCGCAGGTTCTGACACCTGAACAGGCCCTGGCCTTGCAAGAGCTACCAGAGACGCTCAGCGTGGCCGGCGATGACTATATCGCGCTCGAATTAACGACGCTCTTCGCGCGCCTGGGCGTCAAGGTGCAGCTTTTCGCACCGGGTGAGCAGGTGCTTGCTGGTGTGGACCAGGCGGCGCTGCGCCTGGTGCAGGCTGGTCTGCGCAAACTCGGTGTGCGGGTCACAACGAAGACCAGTGCCGCGCAGGTGAGCGAGCGCCCGCTAGTCGTCTCGCGGGGCGTCTGTCCATATACGGCCGGTCTGCACCTGGACGCGGCGGGGGTAGAGGTTGCGCCATCCGGCGCGATCACTGTCAACACCATGCAGCAGAGCAGCGTGCCGCATATCTATGCCATTGGAGACTGCACAGGCGGCCGCGCGCTGGCGAGTATCGCCATCAAGCAGGGAAAGGTCGCCGCCGACGCGCTCTCCGGCCAGCGCGTGCAATTCGCGCCCCTGGTTACGCCGCTGGTCGTGCATACCACGCCGGAACTGGCGACGGTTGGCTATTCCGCTGACGAGGCCACCCAGGCCGGCTATACCGTCGTCAGCGGCCGCTTCCCCCTGGCGGCAAACGGTCGCGCCCTGACGCTGGGGGTTGATAACGGCGTGGCCCTGATCGTTGCCGGCAAAGAAGATGGAGTCCTGCTCGGCGCCACGCTCGTTGGTCCGCGCGCCGGGGACCTCATCGGCCAGGCCGCCCTCGCCATCGAGATGGGCGCTACCCTGACCGACCTGGCCGAGATTCTCTACGCGCATCCTGGCCTGGGCGAGGCCTTCCAGGAGAGCGCCGAGAGCGCCCTGGGTCGCGCAGTGCATATGCTGGCGAAGTAGGGAGGGCGCAGGCCAGCGGCGCCCCTACATGAAATACGGCTCCATCCGCGTAGGGACCAGGCCGCCGGGTCCCTACGCGAGAGGGCGGCAAGGCGGTAGCGCTCTGTTACACATCACATGAAGCGCGTCAGTGTACTATTTCTAACGCGTTTCCTCTTTTCTAGGAAGCGTAAGCAGATCCTGGAAGCGATAGCGGTGCGCGCCGAGCAGGTCCCAGGCACGCGAGAGGCCGAGGGCGTCGAGACCAACCAGCATTATCGCCAGCCAGGAGATGGTGGCAGAGGCGGTGTGAGAGTTGAGCTGCATTCCGATATAGAATTCGCCTCCGTAGAGCGCCAGGCTTATCAGAACGAATGCGCTTCTGCGCACGGCGTTGCGCCATCCCGATAGGTGCCTCAGCAGGAACCATCCCAGGATGCAGGTATTCATCAGGCCCAGCGTGCTGACGGCGAGTGTCGTCACGCCCACAGCCTTCACGTCAAGAGAGGGAATGAGCGCCATCAGCCCAATGAAGAAGGGATTGCAGAGCGCGATAAAACAACTGGTGGCCATCGCCTGTTGCTCCAACGGGGCCTCGGGCCGCACTGTACGTTCCGGCGCAATGGAGATAGCCACAAAAAGTAGCCCTACCAGGGCCGCGCTGGCCCCAACGATGGTCGCGAAATAGGTTTCGAATGCTGGCGGAACCATCCGTTTTATAGCTTCCTTTCACATTAACTCCACTGCATGCTATCACATCTTGTATATGTCTTCCAAACCTTCATCCTCACTTTCTCTCCTTGACAAATTACCCACCATCGCCTATACTTTTACTATCTTACTAGCTATTTATATATTAGCTTAGCTGGAGGCCGGTACCGTCGCCAGCGGTTCTACAGCCGGGGGAGAACTATGGAGACAGAGAGAGCGATGATCGAATTTCATCTCGACGGCCGGTCGGGAGTGGCCCCCTACCTGCAACTTGTGCAGCAGGTCAAGCAGGCCCTACGCCTGGGTTTTCTGAAACCTGGAGATCAACTGCCGACCATGCGCGAGGTGGTATCGAAGCTGGCGATCAATCCTAACACTGTGTTCAAGGCGTATCGCGAGCTTGAGCGCGAGGGCCTGGTCGGCAGCCGCCCTGGCATCGGCACCTTCGTACTGCGAACCCTGGCCGGACCATCGCTCGAAAGCCACGCGGCCCTCCGCGAAAGCCTGCTGCGCTGGCTGCGGGAGGCCTACCAGGCCGGCCTGGACCAGGAAAGTATTATGGCCATCTTCACCACTACCCTTGAACAGGCTCATAAAGACGAGCACAAGGGCATCGCTTGATTCTGTTAGCTAGCTACATTCCTTTTGCTCCCTCTTTCTTCCATACTTATGCTAGAATCCGAATCGAAAAGCGTCACATTGTCTCTCCATTCTGTCGTGGAAGTGTACTACTGAGCGAAAGGTGGTGTACAGCTATGTCAATCGAAGTCAGAACGACTCCCGATCATGCGACCCATGAGGTGTTCAACCAGGTACCCCCGCTCGCCAACTACAACGTTTTTGAGCAGGATACGACACTCGTCGAGAGCGTGCGACGAGAGGGCGCAGCCTGGGCCACCGATCAGCTTACCAGGCTTGGGAGCGTGGCCGGAAGTGAAGAGGCCATCCAGTGGGGCTTCGACGCCAATACGGTCACGCCTGTGTTGCACACCCATGATCGTAGCGGCCAGCGCATTGATGAGGTCACATTTCACCCGGCATGGCATGCCCTGATGCGTACATCGATCAACGCTGGGGCGCACGCGCTATCGTGGCGTGATGAGCGGCCGGGGAGACATGTTGCGCGCGCCGCTGTCTTTTACGTGTGCTCGCAAATGGAGGGTGGCCACTGCTGTCCGATCTCTATGACGCACGCGGTGGTACCGGTCCTGCGCGCGCAGCCACTGCTGGCCACGACCTGGGAGCCGCTGCTTACGTCGTTGACCTATGACCCCGGCCTGCGCCTCCCACAAGGGAAGCTGGGGATGATTGCCGGCATGGGCATGACCGAGAAACAGGGCGGCTCCGATGTGCGCGCGAACACGACACAGGCCATCCCGGTCAGCGGCGAAGGCGAGCAGGCCTACCGGCTTACTGGGCATAAATGGTTCTGCTCCGCCCCTATGTCCGACCTGTTCCTGGTCCTCGCCCAGGCCCCCAAAGGCCTCACCTGCTTCCTCTTGCCGCGTATGCTGCCAGACGGCACGCGCAATCGCTTTCTGATCCAGCGGCTCAAGGATAAGCTGGGGAATCGCTCGAACGCCTCCAGCGAGGTCGAATTCGAGCAGACGTGGGCGTTGCGCGTGGGCGAGGAGGGGCGCGGTGTGCGCACGATCATCGATATGGTCAATTATACGCGCCTGGACTGCGTGATTGGCTCGGCGGCCGGCATGCGCCAGGCGCTGGTCACCGCCGCGCACCACGCGGCCCATCGCCGGGCATTCGGGCGCCTGCTCAGCGAGCAGCCGCTCATGCGCAACGTGCTTGCCGACCTGGCCATTGAGTCGGAGGCCGCGACGCTGCTGGCGATGCGCCTGGCACGCGCCTGCGATCGCGCTGAGAGCGATGCGCATGAAGCCTTCATCAGGCGACTGGGTACGGCTATAGGCAAATACTGGGTAGCGAAGCGTGGTCCCATGCACGCGGCGGAGGCGCTGGAGTGCCTGGGCGGCAACGGCTATGTCGAAGAGAGCATCATGCCGCGCCTCTATCGTGAGGCGCCGCTCAATTCGATCTGGGAAGGGTCTGGCAACGTCAACTGCCTGGATGTCTTGCGCGCTATGGGCAAAGAGCCGGCGTCGGTGCAGGCCTTCCTGGCCGAAGTGACGCGTGCGCAGGGAACTGACGCGCGCCTCGATGCCGCCATTGTCCGGCTCCAGCGCGAACTGACCGATGTTTCCAACATTGAGGTACGCGCGCGTTACCTCGTGGAGCAGATGGCCCTGATCTTCCAGGGCGCCTTGCTTGTGCAGTATGGCCCACCCGCCATCGCCGACGCGTTCTGCGCCTCGCGGCTGGCCGGAGACTGGGGCCGCGCCTTCGGCACGCTGCCAGTAGGCACGGACTTCGCGGCTATTCTGGAACGCGCACGTGTGAATGTATAAATATTGCCCAGTGGTACAAGCGGTCGTAGGACGCCCTTACGACCGCTTGAAAGAGCGAATGGCTCATGGCGTCCCTACCCCTCTTTCTCCTCCTGCACAGTTGGTAGCGTTGTGGCCGGCTCCATCTCGTCGGCAACAGGGATAGTAGTTGGTTGTTCCCCGTTGGTGGCCGGCGTGGCGGAAATCTCCGTGTGGTCGCTGGCGGACAGAGTGACGACGGCAGCCGGCGTGGCGGAGACGTTTGTTGGTGTTACCAGGGCGGGGGGCGGCTCCTCCTGGCTGGCCAGGAGCGCGGCTACTGTCGGTTTATGGTGCCTGCGTTCGTAATAGATGCCCCAGAGGCCGAACAGGCAGACGCTGACAGCCATAAAATAGATGACGCGATCGAGGCCGAAGAGGTCCGCGAAACCGCCGACGAAGAAGATCACAGGTATTGAGCAGGTATTGAGCAGCATCAGTTGCAGGGCCAGGACGCGGCCCTTGATCCATTCAGGCGTCAGTTCCTGCATCGCCGTTTGCGCCGGAATGTTGATGCAGTCCAGGGCCACGCCAGCCAGCAGCATGAGGAACGCGACGACGATCAACAGGAATGGGTTGGTGTTCCACGTGTTTGGTTGGAGATAACGGGCCACCAGGGTTGAGATAGGGACGAGGGAGAACGTGACGGCGAGGCTGGCGCAGCCAAGGAGCACGGCGCGCGATTTGCCCAGGCGATGAATAATGCGGGGCATGAAGACCGAACCCCCGACCAGCCCGATGCCTGCCGGCGCGAAGACAAAAGCCATATCGCTGGCGGGCAGCTCAAGCAGGCGTGTAACGAGTGGTGTGGCCAGCTCGCCGATGACCAGCAGCAGCGTGCCTGCGAAGGCGAGCTGGATCACCGCCAGGAAGAGCAGCTTGCTACGGCGGATGAAGCTCCAGCCCTGGCGCATCTCGGTCCAGATACCGCCACTCAGGTTCAGCGGTTGCGCTGGGAGTGTGCCGCGTTGAGGACGCCTGGACTGCGCGAAGTGTGTGTTGGGGATCATCAGGATCAGGCCAGCACAGAGCAGGTAGAGCACGCCGATTAACAGGTACAGCGTCTCGGTGGGGTGGACGGTTAGCGACGCGATGTGCAGTGTTGGGAAGAGACTAAGCACAATCGGCGCCAGCAGGATGAAGCCTACGGCCTGCGAGAGCGTGAAAGTGATATTGAAAAGCGAGAGCGCGGGCACCAACTCTTCCTCATTGACGAGTAAGGGAATAGTTGAGCCTTCCGCCGGCGTGAAGAATTGTCCAATGGTAGCGATAAGAAAGGTGAGCAGGTAGATCGGGATGATCTGGTGGCGGTCGATGAGCAGGGAGAGCACAAAGCCGAAGCTTGCGAAGGCGCGCAGGCAATTGCTGCCCCACAGCACCAGCCGTTTGTCCATGCGATCCACAAAGACGCCGGCCGGCGCCCCGAAGAGCACGGCTGGGAGGCTAAAGCAGATAATTGCCAGGCCCACAAGTGTTGTGGAGCCGGTCACCTCTTCAATGAGCACCAGGATTGCGTAATTGGAGGCATTGAGGATGGTCATGGAGATGAGTTGTGCCAGCCACAAACGCAAAAAGTTCCGCTTTTTTAGAAGCGTGGTAAATCCACCGCTTCGAGCGGCTACAGCCATGTCGCAATCTCCTTGTGGGTTAGATATTCAGCGCAACGGGTCGCTATGGGATTATTACGATTATACATCAGTTTCGTTGTCGTCTGTGTTTATCTTACGGGGAAGCGTCTGTTTGGTGCGCCGTTCGACCTCGGAGCGAGGCAGGAGGATGCGCCGCCCGCATTGTTCGCAGCGCAGGCCGATATCGGCTCCCAGGCGCACGACCTGCCAGTCGTAGCTCCCACAGGGGTGTGGCTTGCGCAGGCGCAGGCGATCACCGATCTCAAATTGCATGGGCATCGTGCGCTTCCCTTCGTTGTATATCTCCGGCCCGCTTTTCGCGATACAGGTTATGCTGGGTAATATAGTGCTCAACCGCTTCCGGTGTTTGATATTTAATAGACCGCCCCTCCGCGACCCGCAGGCGCAGATCGGTGGCCGAGATCTCCAGGCGTGGCGTGTTCACAAAGAGCAGGCGCGACTTAAGCCCCGGCAGGCGCTGTTCCAGGCGCTCAAGATAGTCCGGCGTTGCCCTGTAGCCTAGACGCCCGACGGCGACGAGGTGCGTCAGGTGCGCCAGGATCGCGGCCGGCTCGTACCAGCTACACAGGTCCTCCAGGCTGTCACCGCCGATGATAAAGTCGATGGCCATCTCCTGACCCCATTGCTCGCGCAGCAAGCGCAGAGTGTCTACCGTATATGATGGGCCGGCGCGCTGGATATCAACCAGGGAGATGCTGAAATACGGGTTTGAGGCAAGCGCCAGTTCAAGCATGCTGACACGCTGCTGCGCCGCTGTGACGTGCTGTTGCGCTTTGTGGGGAGGATGGCCCGTGGGTATGAAGACGATCTGGGACAACTGGAGCGCGGCGCGCACCTCCTCGGCGACGAGCAGGTGCCCATAGTGAATGGGGTCAAAGGTACCGCCCAGGAGGCCGATGCGCGCTCCAACCGGCTGGGGGATATAGTTTTCCAACGAAATCCTCTTCTCTAGCGGAACAGTGCTAGTCAATTATACCGCGCCGGCCGCTTCCGTAACAGCTAGATCGGCATTGGGAAAAGCACCACGCAGGCTGTACATGGCCTGGGAGAGCGTGTTAGACTGCCCGCTGGCGATCCAGAAGTGCAGGGTCAGGGTGAGCAGTTTCCCCGTGTAGCCGCTGAGAATCACGCCAGGCTCCGGCTTGGGCATTATCGTCTCAATCTCTTTCATTATCCCGATGATGTGCGCGGCGGTTTCATCCTTGACGAACTCCTCCTGCGGCAATGTGAGCGTGATAGTCACACGCCTCTCGCCGTAGAAGGTGTTGTTGATGACGATGGCGCTGAAGACCTGCGTGTTGGGAATGATGACCTCTTCGCCGCTGTTGAGGCGCAGAGTCGTGGCCCGGAGCTGCACATCTTCCACCCTGCCAGTGCGGTCCGCGATGCAGATCTCATCGCCGATATGGAAGGGACGCTCCATCAAGATATACAGGCCCGCCACCAGGTCCTTCAAGATGTCCTGCAAGGAAAGTGTGAGCGCGATGGTGAAGGTGCTCAGGATCGCGATTGGGATACCCACCGAGACCTGCCAGAGGGAGAGGATCCAGAAAGCGGCTACACCCAGGATCACGATATAGAGCACATGCCCGATGAGTGTGCGGATATTGATATCGATGCGGTTCTCGCCCAGGCCGTGAATGGTCATGCGCCTGAGTGTGCGGCCGATGCCGATGGCCAGGACCGCGATAAGCAGGCTCCCGACAAAGTGTAGTATGAAGTCGGTTCCACCTGATAAGGTGAAACTCAGGTTGAGCTGGTGGAGAATAGTGGCCGGAAGATTCGAGTCCCAGATAGCCACTGTGATGGGAATAGCCACGACTAATGGGATGATAATTATGATGATGCCTAGCGTCTGTACGAGCCAGGCGTCCACAACGGTATTTTTAAGGCGTCGTACCAGCAGGCGGCGCGCGAAGAGGCCGATAACCACTGCCAGTAGCGCGGTTAAGACGATGTAAGGGATATGGTCCATTATATTCTATCCGCTATCAGGAGTATATTTTTGCATAAAGATATGCTCACAAGATGGTCTAACATAGAACCCACGCAGTGCTGCGTCTATCTTCGTGGGCATTATACCATAGACACGCTCTGTGTAGTCGCATTGGCGTACCAATGGGGTGAGGTGCTCTTCGCAAAAAGTCATCTCCGGCCTGTTCCACCTCAACTGTGGAACAGGCCGGAAAAATGAACCCTGGCGCGTCTCTATAATGATGATGCGGCGAACGCGCAGATCTCGCGCACGCCGCGCTCGATGTCGTCTGGGGACGCGGCCAGCGAGATGCGCACATAGTTGGTCGCCACCGACCCGAAGGCGCTACCGGAGGCGACGGCCACGTTGCGTGCGTGCAGGAGGTCGAGCGCGAACTGCCGGCTGCCTCGTGTCGCATTGCCTGGACCTGTGACATTGAGCAGCGCGTAGAAGGCACCGTGTGGGGTGTAGAGGTAGCGATCATGCTCTTTGAGCAGGCTGACGGCCAGGTCGCGACGTTCACGGTAGGCCTCGCGCATCAGAGCGACGCAATCCTGGGGGCCGGTGAGGGCGGCGGCGGCAGCTCGCTGCACCAGGGTGCTGATGTTTGTGTAACTGGCATCGAGGACAGACGTGATGGTCTTGATAAGCTGGCCGCCGGCGACGATGTAGCCGATGCGCCAGCCGGTCATGGCGTAGGTTTTGGAGAAGGTATAGATGCCGATCACGCGGCCGGCCTCAAGCTCAGCGGCGGAGAGCAGCGTCGCGGGACTGATGTGCCGGCCCTCGAAGACGATCTCGTCATAGCACTCGTCCGAGAGCAGGTAGAGATCGTGACGGCGCGCGAAGTCCAGCAAGTCGGCGACGAGTTGCGCGGGGAAGACGGCCCCGGTGGGATTGCCCGGAGTGTTGATGAGCAACAGGCGCGTGCGTGGCGTGACCAGGCGTTCCAGGTGTGCTATGTCGGGGAGCCAGGCGCTCTGGGGATCGAGCGGGTAGGGAACAGCGGTCGCGCCGGAGGCGGCAATCTGCATGCGATAGTGCGGCCAGCCAGGGTTGGGCATGAGCACCTCATCGCCCGTGCTGACTGTGGCGAACAATGCTATCTGGAGAGCGCCCGTGCCGCCCATAGCGATAGCGGTCTGCTGCGGCCCGACCTGGTAGCCGTTGACGCGCGCGATCTTCGCGGCCAGCAATTCGCGCAGCCAGGGCCAGCCAGCCGCCGGTCCGTAGGTTAGCGGCTCACCCTCGATGGCAGCAATAGCGGCGCGGCTGATGTGCTCCGGCGTGCGGAAGCTGGGTTCGCCGATCTGCAAGCGCACGGGCGGCGGCAATGGCTCCCCGCGCGCCTCCGCCTCCTGCTGCAACTGGTTGGCGACGAGGCCCAGTGTGGTGACATCGTTGACCGGCAGATCATGGATCTGCTGCCTGCCTACCTTCATAACCTGTGGCCCTCCTGGTAATAGGCGCCGATGTGGTAAACGAGGCCGGCCAGCAGCGCAGTGCGTAGCGGCAGGGAGTCAAGCTCGATATACTCATCGGGGTTATGCGAGAGGCTACCGCTGGCGCCCAGGCCGTCCAGCGTGGGGATACCCATGATAGCCGTAGTGTTGGCGTCGGAGGCGCCGCCGCTGGCCGCGTCCTCAATCTTCAGGCCCAGCTCATCACCGGCTTCCTGTGCGATACGCACAAGCTGGAGGGTGCGTTCCGAGCGCTCAAAGGGCAGACAGCGCATGCCGCCGCTGAGGGAGATCTCGGTCCCTTGTAGCACGTGTTTGGCGACGACCTGGCGCATGGCCTCCTCGACGGCCTCCAGTCCCGCCATGTCGGCCGCACGCACATCCATCTCGCAGTAGGCGAAATCCGGCACGACATTGGTGCGCTCGCCACCGCGAATAACGCCCACGCTGACGGAGACGCCCGGAATAGTGCCGTTCAGCGCCTGCATAGCCTGGACCTGGTAGGATAGTTCCAGGATGGCGTTGCGCCCGCGCTGCGGCGCAACGCCCGCGTGCGAGGCCAGGCCGCGCACCTCGACGCGATACTGCCCGCTACCCTTGCGCGCGGAGACCACGGTGCCATCGGCGCGCCCTGGCTCCAGCACCAGTGTGACATCGGCCTGCCTGGCCGCCTCTTCTATCAGCGGCTTGCTGCTCGGCGAGCCGATCTCCTCGTCGCTGTTGCAAATAAACGTCACGCTCTGATAGTTGTCCTCGCCTGCATCTGCTAGCAGATGCAGGCCATACAGGCCTATGAGCAGGCCCGACTTCATATCGAGCACGCCGGGGCCGCTCGCGATGCGCTTGCCATCGCGCTGGCCGAAGGTTAACGGGCGCAGCGCCACATCGCCGTCGGGGTAGACGGTGTCCATGTGACCAATCAGCAGCAGGCGCGGGCCAGTGGGCGCGCTGCCCCGGCGCGTGGCCACAAGGTGGTCGCCGAACTCCGGTTGGCGATCAAAGTGCGTGGAGAAACCCAGGGCTTGAAAACGCTGCTGGAGATACGCGCCCACGCGATCAACACCAGCCTTCGTATAGGTGCCTGAATCAATATTCACGGTCGCTTGCAGGTCGCTCAAAAACTGATCTATGAACTGCTCGGCGCGCTCAAGATAGCGCTGTTTGTTCATATGGCTCCCCCTTCCGTGAATTGTGCTAGCTCTGTCTCGCTGTAGCCAAGTTCGTGTAGGATCTCGCCTGTGTGCTCTCCCAACGCGGGTGGCCCGTAGCGCTGCTCCTGGCTCACGTCTGAGATGCGCGGGAAGCTGGGCAGCGTGCGGAACGTCTCGCCGGCCACGGCGCTCGTGACAGTGGAGCCGCGCGCCTGGGCATGCGGGTCGTTCAGCGCCTCGTCGATGCTGTAGACGGGCCCGACGCAGGCATCGACATCCGCCAGCTCGGCGACCCATTCGTCTCGCGTTCGGGACTTGAAGATGCCGCGCAGGATCTCCATAGCCTGTTCACGCTCCGCAGGCCCCACGGGCAGGTGGAACGGCAGCAGCTCTAAGTGGCCCACACGTGTGCAGAAGGTATGCCAGAACTTCGGCTCCAGCGCGGCCAGCGTCACATGTTTGCCATCACGGGTCTC
>JBDTHH010000329.1:0-12561 GCA_039937055.1 Ktedonobacteraceae bacterium
TATTTTTCGCACAACTGGTATAGACATCTTGACGTATATACCCTAAATAGCGTATAATCTTGTATACGCTCGTCTACCCTCGTCCTCACAAAGGAGCACATCATGCCAGGAAGTAAAAGGGTCACACTGAGAGCGATAAGCATCGCTCTCCTACTCCTCATCTCGCTCATCGTAATGGTGTCCAATGTGCCCACTACCACGAAAGCCGCGCCCCTCACCGGGAGCAATTGGTATAACGCGGCGCCCTACGTGATGCCGCTGGCCAATAATCCGCCCAGCCTGACCTCAGTGATGTCAGCGAGCGGAGCCAGGGCTTTCACGCTAGCATTCATCGTGGCTAACGGCGGCTGCACTCCGGCCTGGGAGAGTGATGCAGGGCTTGATAATGTCTCCTCAGATACGCAGATGGCCCCGATCATTAACGCCATCCGCGCGGCTGGGGGCGATGTCGTCGTTTCCTTTGGGGGCTATGGCGGCACAAAACTTGGGGAAGCGTGTGGTACCCCGCAGGCTACCGCAGCGGCTGAGCAGGCAATTATTAACAAGTACAACCTGCACGCGCTTGACTTTGATCTGGAGGAGCCGGAGTACGAGAACGCGACGGCCATCAACAATGAACTGGGCGCCGCGCAAATATTGCAGCAGAACAATCCTGGTCTCTACGAATCAATCACGATACCGGGCACGACCAGCGGCACTGGCTACTTCGGCCAGCAGCTCCTGAACAATGCCAGGGCGCTGGGCTATACCCCAAATAATTACGCGATTATGCCATTTGATGGTGGCTTCAACGGAGCGAGCAGCCAGACGAGTGCATTGCAGAGCTTTAACACGCTTCTCATGAACACCTTTGGTTGGAGCAGTGCCACAGCCTATAGTCACGAAGGTGTCTCACTGATGAATGGGCGCACCGATAGCGCAGAGTACTTCTACCAGTCGGACTTCCAGACAGTGTTGAACTTTGCCCAAAGCAATCATCTGGCGCGCTTCACCTACTGGTCGGTCAACCGCGATCGCCAGTGCAATCCACCAGACAATAACGGCTCGCTCTCCGGTACATGTAGCAGTGTGCCGCAGAACGCCTGGGATTTCACCAAAATCGTCGTCCAGTTCGGAGGAGCCACGCCACCACAGCCCACGCCTACGGCACCATCCCGTCAGACCCCTACACCTACGCTTACTCAGACTCCTACACCCGGTAGTGGTGGGGGGTGTGCCGGTGTCGCTGCCTGGAACTCGTCCACGGCCTATGTCGGTGGCAACAAAGTGACGTATCATGGCTCACTGTGGCAGGCGAAATGGTGGTCGGAGGCTGATGTACCCGGCGGAGCTGCGGGCGTATGGACACTCCTTGGAAGCTGCTAATGTGATGCATATCGCGTAGGGACTCGGCTTGCCGCGTCCGGATGAGGCATCCCTTGGGGTGCCTGTGGGGTCTCCTCACGGATGTGGTAAGGAGGGGTGCCGCTTCGGCACCCCTTCGGCTCCCCTTGCCCGCCGACAAGGCCTGCGCCCGGTCCCTACGCGGAACGGAGCCATCTCAGCCTTTCAATAAAATTTGACAGAGCAATTAGTCACTCTTGACAAAACTCATAACAATAAGCTATAGTAAATTATAGCAATTAGTTATGTTGCGTGAGAGGATTACTGCTATGTCTTCGCGCCATACTCATCACACACCGCGTGCATTGTCGCCTCTTCTTCTTGGTGCGATCCTTGTTGTATCTGTTGTGCTATCTTTCGTCTTCACTGTTCATACAGTTGAGGCGGCATCCGCGCATGTCGATATGATGCTTCTGAATAGCGATATCGGCCCTGCTGCGACGCATTTTCTCCAGTCGGCGATTGCCAGTGCCGAGAGCGATGGGGCGCGGGCGCTGGTGATCGAGATCGATACTCCGGGCGGTGACCTGCAATCTATGAAGGACATGACGCAGGCGGAACTGAGCAGTACCGTGCCGATTATTGCCTACGTGGCGCCTGCCGGTGGTCGCGCGGCTTCGGCGGGAGCCTTCATTGCCCTCTCGGCACCGCTGGCGGTCATGGCGCCGGCCACGCGGATAGGTGCCTCCAGCCCTATCCAGGACACGGGACAGAATATCGAGTCGACGCTTCTCTCGAAGCTCGAGAACGACCTGGTGACGCAGATCACCGGCGTACAGGCGCGCTATCATCGCAACCTCCCGCTGGCCGCGCTGATGGTCACCAAAGCTGCGGCTTACGACGATATCGCGGCCATCAAGGACAACATCGTTAACTTTGGGGCAGTGAACCTGACCGAACTGTTGAACAAGGCCGATGGGCAAACGGTGACCTTCATCTCCGGTCGTACTGTCACCCTGCAAACTGCGGGGGTGGCGGTCAATACTCTGAGTCCTGGCGCCTTTGAGGGACTCTACTCCTTGCTGCTGGACCCGAATGTAGCCTTCCTGCTGTTTATCGTGGCGATGATCGGCATCTACCTGGAGATCTCGCATCCAGGGATGATCCTACCGGGAGTGGTGGGGGGCATAGCCTTGATCCTCTTCCTCTTCTCAGCGGGTTCGCTCTCGCCTAACTGGGCCGGCCTGGTCTTGATGCTGCTGGCCCTGGCCTTGCTGATCTTAGATGTGCGCCTGCCCACTCACGGGATACTGACGGTGGGAGCCGTGATATCACTGGTCATCGGGTCCCTGCTCTTTTTCAATAGCGGAGGTCCCACGGGTGGACCTCAGGTCAATCCGCTGGTTGTCTATATTATGGCCGGCCTGATTGCTGTGCTGGGTTTCACCCTGGTGGCCTTCATTGTGCGCGTGCAGCGTTCCGCCATTCCCTCCGGTGTGGAGAGTATGATTGGCGCGAAAGCCACCGTGCTCACTCCCTTACAGCCTGGCGGGCGTGTGAGCTACGGAGGCGAAGACTGGGCTGCCACTCTAGAAGCGCCCTTCACAGCGCTAGATCCAGGTACCGAGGTGCAGATTACCGCCGTCGAGGGATTACACTTACTTGTCAGGCCAACTATCAATGCAGTTTCAACGACTGCTCTTAGCGAGTAAATTATACAGCTTCTCAAAGGAGGCCTTCCATGGATCCCACTTTTCTTATAGTAGCAGTGATAGTGATCGTTCTTATCATTCTCCTCCTGTTTGCGCTCTCCGGGGTTCGTATCGTGCAGCAGTACGAGCGCGGCGTGATCTTTATCCTGGGTCGTTCGCGAGGAGCCAAGGGACCGGGCATTTTCTGGGTCCCCCCGATTATCACGCGTATGGTGAAGGTCGATCTGCGTATCGTCACGCTGACGGTGCCGCCGCAAGAGGTCATCACGCGTGACAACGTGACCATCAAAGTGGCGGCAGTGCTCTACTTCTACGTAGTCGATCCCTCGGCGGCGGTCATCAATGTGATGAACTTCATCCAGGCCACGACGCAGATAGGCCAGACCACGCTGCGTAATGTGCTGGGGCAGTCGGAGCTTGATGAACTGCTGGCGCAGCGCACCAAGATCAACCGCGAGCTACAAGCGATCATCGATGAGCATACCGAGCGCTGGGGTGTGAAGGTCACGGCGGTGGAGATCAAGGATATCGAGTTGCCGATCTCCATGCAGCGCGCTATGGCCAAGCAGGCTGAGGCCGAGCGTGAGAAGCGCGCCAAGGTCATTCACGCCGAGGGTGAGTTGCAGGCGTCGGCGCAGTTGGCCCAGGCCGCGGCCGTGATTAACGCGAGTCCGAGCACCTTGCAATTGCGCTACTTACAGACCCTGACGGAGATCGCCGTCGAGAAGAACTCGACGATCATCTTCCCGCTGCCCATCGATATCATCGAGCCGTTAGTGCGTACCATGAACCGTGGACTTGGTATGATGAATGGGACGCCGGAGCAGTACGATGGTCCGCGCCCAACGCCAGCGCCGCCGCTGCCTCCGCTCTAACTGGCGGTCACGTGCGCCGGTAAAGATCGCTAGCGTACCTATACTTAAAGCCAGGTCATAGCGTGATGAGACACGCTATGACCTGGCTGTTCTTTACATGCCGCACCTTCTTTCTGCTCGACGCTGGTCTTCTTCTGCGCATATGTGGTGGACGCGCTCAGCCGCAGACTCAGCAAGAACAGGAGGAGGGCCAGCAGCAGGATGCGCGGATCGATCGTGCCAGTTTGCACTGATCTGGAGGCATCCTGTAGAACTTTCGACATAGATGAAGGTATCCTCTCGTTTCGCTCGTCTATCCCATCTCCGACTAGTAGTAGAGAGGGCTTCTTCGGCTATGGGATAGTGCAGAGGGCTTCTGAAGCGATTACGG
The DNA here is from genome assembly GCA_039937055.1 of Ktedonobacteraceae bacterium. GTDB lineage: Bacteria > Chloroflexota > Ktedonobacteria > Ktedonobacterales > Ktedonobacteraceae > JALYTT01. The sequence continues at coordinate 4,281 of JBDTHH010000329.1, forward strand.
TATTTCGGTATCACCTTTGGATACGCGTTGTGCGACCATTTCCTGTACAGTTCTCCAGGTGGCTCCATCGTCGCTGGATTCCAGGTTCCGCCAATGGAAGCGTGTTGGGGTCACGTGTGAGAAGATCCAGCGCGTTCGGCCGCCGGGCGTGAAACTGCCTTCAAGAATGATCTCATCCTTCTCCTGTCGCCCGGTGAAGGGGAGCACGAGGTGGCGCACCGGTCCAATCCATGTGGAACGCCAGGCCTGGATGGTTGGATCGAAGAAACGCAGGGTCGCGCCATATTCGTAGGGGTCTGCCTGACCACGCAGTGAACGACGCGGGGCCGTCCACACATCGAGAATAGCCCGTCCTTCCAGAACCCAGCCAAAGTGCCACTCTCCCTTGAGTTCTTTCCTGGTGCCATCTACTGCGATATTGGTAACATCGACATCCCAGGCCCCAACAAACTGCCCGAAGAGCATGAGGTTCTCGGCCATATCTGGATGAGGACTCGCTGCCTGGAGGGCCGCGATCATTGACGTGGTGTCCATGTGTGACTCAGACATAGAAACTTCTCACTTTCTTTGATGCATTAGACGGGGAAGCCGTCACCGAACAAGGCCGCCAGTGTTTGCGCATCCGTATCAGCGGACACATCCCCGATAGACAAAGGGTACAGCAGGAATATTGCCAGCTGTCTGTCATATTTAAGAGCACTTTTCTGGAGGTGTTGACGAGGGGTAAAGTTTGCTTGTAGGATACATGACGAGCGCTTACAATCCGATCCCCTCTCTGTCAGCTCTCTGTCATATTTTCTGGAAGGGAAACCGTGAAGTAGATGCCACACTTCGACCGCATTTTAGGTATTCTGCTCTTTTTGCGTAGTACACACCTGGTCTCAGCAGCAGAGTTAGCGCGCCATTTTGAAGTCTCCACGCGCACGATTTACCGTGATCTGGAGACGCTCAGCGCGCTCGGCGTACCGCTGTACGCTGAACGTGGACGGCAAGGGGGAGTTCGGCTGTTGCCAGGCTATTTTCTGCCACCCCTGATGTTCACTCAGCAGGAGGCGATTGCTCTGTTGCTTGGGTTCACGCTTCAAAGGAGCTTGCGCGCGATCCCTTTCCCAACGGAGATAGAAATGGCAGAGAAAAAACTGCTGGCCGCTCTTCCAGACACCTTGCGCCCAGTGTTGACAAAAGCGGAGAAGCTCGTCGGATTTGAGAAGACCCCTCACGATATTTTTCATCCCGAGCTTGCACAGCAGCGTGCTGCTCTGCTCGATAACGAGCAGGCAGACCTCCAGCAAAGCCAGACGATCAGTACCTTTTTTCAGGCGGTTCTTGACGGCCACCTGGTACACATGCAGTATGCCTCTCCCTATCGCCCGCGCACCAATGAGGTGCTGGCGGAACCGCTGGGACTCCTATGGGATCGTGACCGTTGGTATCTTGCCGGGAGGTTGGTAGAGCAGGAGCATCCAGTGGGTCTCTGGCGAGCGGACAGAGTCGTCCAGATCAAACCGCGTCAGTCAATGGTCGCGATCCAGCATGAGTTTGATGTACGGGAACTCCTGGGGCGAACCTGGCTTCAGTCGGCGATGGAGCATTGGAAGGACCTGGCACCGGTGAAAATTCGCCTCTCATCCGCACAGGCAGAACGGCTGCAACAGGATTGGTATTACCGGCATGCCCATTTTGAACCGGAGACGCCGGACCAGGTGGTGATGACCTTCGGTGAGCAGAACTCCACGCTTGTCCTGGAACTGCTCCGCTGGTTAGGGCCAGGAGCCGAGTTGCTTGAACCACATGCCTGGCGGGAAACAATGAAAGAGGATTTGAGGCAGATGTTAGCGCCTTATACCGCCCAATGACCTCAATGTCTAGGGCGCGGGCGGTGACGAGCGAGGTCTTGCCCGCGCTACTGGGACCGATGACAGCAAAATGCTCTACGGCTGTCGTATTTCACCCTGCTTGCTTTGTAAATACTCGGCGCAGGTGCGGTAGGTCTCCTCTGAAATGAGTCCCCTGGACATGTAGTGATTGAGCATCACATCCAGTTTCAAGATACTGATCAGGTTGTAGCCACGCTGGTGTAAACGCTCGGCCGCCCCATGCTCGCGATCGACCAGCACAATCACATCTTTGACCTTCAGGCCGCTCTCTTCGAGCAAGGCCGCGGTTTCCGTGATATTGCTGCCTCGTGTGATCAGATCGTCGATGATGAGGGCCGTGTCGCCAGGGTTAAAGCGCCCCTCGATGCCGCGTTTTCCGGTGCCTTCCGGCCGGATACGGGCATAAATGAGGGGAATGTTGGTCTCTAACGAGTAGGCGTTTGCCAGTAGCAGGCCACCTACCGGCACCCCCGCGACCACCGTAAAGGGGTGAACTCGCGGGCGGCGGAGTGATTGAGCCAGGTTGATCTCCTGCTGCATGAGTTTGCTGGCAACGCGCAGGGCCATCGGGTTACTGATCAGTAGCTTGGGATTTACAAAAACGGGGGAACTCACTGCGGATTCACTTACGGTGAAGTTCCCAAATTGCACTGCTCCAAGATCGAACAATGTCTGCGCCAGCCAGAGATTATCGAGGGACTGCTCTTTCGCCACGTCTGCATCCTTTCTTTACAAGAAGGTCTCGTCCCAGTATATCATAGTCTGCTCAGACCGCCAACTGCTGAAATTGTTACATTGCTACTTCGCTACCGTACCCGTATCCCGCTTCGCGTAGGGGCGATGGCTTGCCCATTCGTTGATACGAAATCATGGGTCGGCCTTGGAGCAGGGCACCCGCAGGCGAGCGACAAAGGAATGGCAAGCTGGGTCGGCCTTGGAGCAGGGCACCCGCCAACAAGGCCTGCGCCTGGTCCCTACTATTCCGGGAAGCGGCCGCAGAAGCGCTCAAACGCTGCCGTCACCTGGCGGCGCGTCTCCTCAAGAGTGCCACTGTTATCAATGACTTCATCAACCAGGGGCAGTCTGGCCGCGACAGGGGCCTGCGCGCGCAGGCGTGCCTGGCCTTCCTCTTCGCTCAGGTGATTGCGGGCCAGCAGGCGGGCCAATTCTTGCTGCTCTGAGCAGATCACGATCCACTTACTCTGACAGAGCGTGCCTGAGCCACCTTCTAGCAACTTGACCGCGTCGATGACCACGATGCCGGAGGCGCTGACCTGCCCCAGTTCATGCCGCAATGCCTCCCCGACGGCCGGATGCACGATAGCCTCCAGGCGGCGCATGGCTTCGGGATCTTGAAAAACAACCGTTCCCAGGGCCTTACGATCAACGCTGCCATCGAGCGCGATCACTGCCGGACCAAAGGCCGCGGCCACTTTCACCGCTATCGGCTGCCCATGCTCATAGAGTCCGTGTACCAGGGCGTCCGCGTCAATATACCGCTCTACGCCTGAAGCCAGGAGCATCTGTCCCACAGCAGTTTTACCGCACGCGATATTGCCGGTCAGTCCAAGTATACGAGGCATGTCCGTCTCTCCTCCTGCGTTAGTATCTGGAGTATAGCACAAAGCGTGAGCAGCCAGGCAACGGTGCCACCTCCAAAAGTACCTGCTATTTTCATGAGGGGCTTGTGTGTCGTACAATGGCTATAGTATCTGGCATACACAAGAAATGATCCATCAGGGAGATAGGAGCGCGCATGGGCAGACACCTGGGGCTTGTCATAGGCATCAATCACTATCAGGATACTGCCTTTCGGCCACTGCAATTTCCCGAAATCGACGCGCGAGCGCTGACCCAGTGGCTGGTCAATACCAAGGGAGGTCACTGGTCATCCTCCGATGTGCAGGTGCTGCTGGGAGTGCAGGCCACACGCGCGCAGGTAGAGAGACAGATCATGCAGGTCTGCCTCGATGTCGCGGGGCCGGACGACATCGTTTTCATCTATTTTGCCGGCCATGCCTTTCTGGATGATGCCCAGGGCCAGGGCTATCTTGCCCTGACGGATACGCACCACCAGGCGCCGGCCACCGGGCTGCACCTGCCGACCTTAGCCAGTCAGGCCATGGGCCGCAGCCAGGCAGCGCATATCCTTTTCATGTTTGACTATTTCCAGACAGGACCGTCCTGGAGCATGCTCAGGGCCTCGCCCTACGACTCCAGGCCGCTGCTGGGGCTATCTTTGCTCAATGTGCTCCACCAGGTAGGGAATCGCTCCATGCTCTGCTCTTGCCGTGGCAACGAGTTCGCGCCGGAGACCGGAGAGCAAAACCTGGGTATCTTGATGTACCACATGATTCTGGGGCTATGTGGCCCCCTCAACGATCCCACAGCGGGTCCGATCACCCTCCAACGGCTCCAGGCATTCCTGGCTACTACCCTCGACCAGCAGCATTGCCCCCAAGCCTTCGGGCAGGAGCGTAGTCCTCTTGTACTGACTGCCACCACATCCTCCTCGCTGCGGGCGGTAGCGAGCGCTGCTGGCTTCTCTGGCGCGCCACCGGCCAGTCCCGTCACGCGCCCTATCACCCATGAGCTGGCGGCACAGGGAATGTATGGAGCCGCCAGTGTGGCCCAACTCTCGCCACAACAGCCTGCATCCACAAACGGAGCCGCCACCCTGGACCAGCAGCGGCAGCAGCAATCCATGATGCTCTTACAGCAAGCCCGGTACCTGGTGCAGATGCAGCAGCCTATGGAGGCCCTCTCGTTGATCGAGCAGGCCCTGCAGGCGGCGCCAACCAACACCGCCGCGCTCATCCTGAAAGGACAACTGCTGGGTACAACCGGGCGCTTCCCAGAAGCCATGCAGGCGGTCGAACAGCTTTTGCAGATTGAGCCGAACAACGCCCTGGCCTGGAGCATGCGCGCGGCTCTGCTGGCGAATATGGGGCAGTTTGAGGAGGCCCTGCAAGCTGTCGATCGCTCGCTCGCACTCGACCCGCAGAATGCCGAGACTCAGACCATCAAGTCTACCATTATGGTAAAGCTGGCGGTGACCCAGACGCCTGGCGCCAGTGGCAGCCAGCCTCTATCAACTTCTTCGCGTGAAAAACGCGGTGGTCCGCTCTCCTTCTTCACCGGCGTCGGTCTGCAACTTCTGGGCCTGCTGCTCGGCATCGCTGGTGCGGCCCTACTCGTGCTGAGACCTGACCTGCCGTTTGTGGCCTCCCTGGCACTGGAGAGCCTGGGTCTGACCATCCTGTGCGCGAACTCGGCGCGCGGTACATACCGCTACGGGCTGAGCCGGATCGTCATCCCCCTGTTGACCAGCCTGCTCATCGCGGCAGCGCTTTTCGTCGCCTACAGGTCCGGCCAGGCCAGGATCTTCCAGATCATCGCTGGCAAGCCCGCGCGCTTGATACCCCTGCTCTTTTTTGGTCTCTGGCTGGTGGCCGTTGCGATCTTGCCACTGCTGCTGGCGATTGGCGCATGGTTCAGTGGCCTGATCCGTGGTGTGCGCAGGCGTGGCTGAACTCATAGGCGTACATGTACTCCGACTTGAAGCGCGATGCCATCTAATGGTTGAGTCATGATCTGCCCTCTATCTATGCCGAGAAGATGAGATCAGCTCAATCCAGTTTACTCCATTGCTTGATCATGGTCACCGAGGTATCTTCCTGGTCTGATATTGCTGCATCGCGAAAGCCAAAACGCTCATACAAATGACGTGCAGGATTGTTGCGATCTACAGAGAGACTGAGAGCAGTGCCCCTGGCTCTGAGCTAACTCTATGAGTGCTTGAAGGAGTGTATGTCCGATTCCTTGACCACGGACATCGTCACATACTCCAATGGTCAGTTCTGGTATCGTTGATGCGACAAACCCGTAGCCAGGGGCGTCATCGGGATGGAGACGATACCAGGCAGCACCGAGAGGCTGTTCCATATGGTCTACCACAATGACTCCCGCGTCTCCAAGGCGTCCCCATTCTTCAACGTATTTTCGATTCACCGGAAGCGCGAGGGCTTTCCCCTTTCCTAAAGCACGCATGTTTTCGGCAACTGCTGCCGCTTCGTACATCATATCCCACAGAAAAGAAACGTCTTGTGTTTGAATAATACTGACCGTAATGGATGTGGCTTTTTCCATACTCTCATGCACCTTTATACGATCTGCTTTTGATAGACTTTTCCGAAGCATAACCCAGGCTCCGCATCGCTACCGTGTCCCCCTAGTCTGCCGGGTCCGCCAGTTGCTCCCACTCGGCCAGCAGCGCGTCTACCTGGGCTTTGATCTGCTCATAGTCGCTAGAGAACTGGGTAAGTTGCGCCGCATCCCCCTTGAGCGCGGCCTGGTTCAGAGCCTCCTCTATGGCCTTCACACGTGTCTCGCCCTGCTCAATGTCGCGCTCTACATCTTCGACGGTGCGCACTTTCTGGCGTGCGCCCTTCTTGTTGGCGGGCCTGGCATGGCCAGACTGGCCGGACCTGGCAGGTTTCGCGACGAGAGGGATAACGGCCTGGGCCTCATCCAGGTACAGCGCGCCATCAAGCACAATGGGGCGCTTGCGGGTGCGATAGTCGGTATAGTTGCCAACATACGGCACCAGCACGCCATCCTCGATCACCCAGACCTTTGTTGCCAGGCGGTCAATAAAGTAGCGGTCATGCGAGACGAAGAGCAGGGTCCCCTCAAAATCGCCCAGGATCTCTTCCAGGAACTGGCGCGATTGCAGGTCGAGGTGGTTGGTTGGCTCATCGAGAATCAGGAAGTTCGAGCCTTGCAGGGTCAACTTCGCCAGCGCCACCCGGCTGCGTTCGCCGCCGCTGAGCGCGCTGATCGGCTTGAAGACATCATCGCCTGTGAAGAGAAAACGCCCCAGGAAGGTGCGCGCCCCCTCCTCGGTCAAGACGCCCACCCGCCGAATTTCATCAAGGATAGTATGCTGGAAATTCAGGCCTTCGTGTGTCTGTGAATAGTAGCCGATGCGCACGTTATGACCCGGATAGAGCTGCCCACTGAGCGGCGCCAGCTCCCCAATAATCGTGCGCAGCAGAGTGGTTTTCCCCGCTCCATTGGGTCCAAGCAGGCCAACGCGGTCCCCCCGCAGCAGTTGCAAGTCGGCCACACGCGCTAGCGCCTTCGGTTCATTGCTCGGCTGTGCCTCTTCATCACCTGGTGGCGCGACCGGGGCAGGGAAGCCCACGACAAGCTTCTGGGTCGAGAGCACGACCTGGCCGCTGTCCACGCCGGACTTGAACTCGAAGTGCATCTCCTGGAAATCTTTCGGGCGCTGCAAACGCTCCATACGGTTGAGCCGCTTCTCGCGACCTTTGGCCTCGCGGCTGCGCTGGCCTGCTTTGTAGCGGCGGATAAAATCTTCGGTGCGATTGATGTACGCCTGCTGCTCTTCATACTCGCGCAGGCGCCGCTCCATGCGCTCTTCGCGCAATTCGAGGTACTTTGTATAATTGCCAGGATATTCTTCGATGTGCCCGAAGGCCATCTCGACCGTACGTGACACGACTTTATCGAGGAAGTAGCGATCATGGGCCACGATGACCATCGCGCCTTTCCAGCTCGACAGATAGGTCTCCAACCACTCCAGGGCGGCCAGGTCCAGATGGTTTGTCGGCTCGTCCATCAACAGCACATCTGGCTCTTGCAGCAGCAGCTTCCCCAGCGCGGCCCGTGTCTGCTGGCCGCCGCTCAGTTGCATCACCGGAGAGGCCTGCTGCTCGCGCGTAAAGCCCAGGCCGTCAAGCACCTGCTGCAACCGGTATTCGTATGTATAGCCATTCGCGTGCTCAAAGCGCGCCTGTAGGTCGGAGTAGCGCTGTAACAGCTCTTCGTGTCGCGTGGCATCACCACGCGCGGCCGAGGTTTCCAGTTCAACGGCCAGCGCGCTCAATTCCTGTTCCCAGCTTCGTATCTCGTCAAAGACGGTAAGCAGTTCTTCACGCAATGTGTTCTGTGGCTGAAAATTCGTAATCTGTGTCAGGTAGCCAACGCGGGCATTGCGCGCGAGCGACACTGTTCCCGTGTCTGACTCCTCGCGACCGGCCATGATATTGAGCAGGGTCGATTTGCCGGCACCATTCGGGCCGATCAACCCCATACTGTCGTGTTCATTGATCTGAAAACTCACATCGGAAAAAATCAGTTCCGCCCCAAATGACTTGCTCACCTGGATAATGTTCATGATTGGCATAAGAAACTAACCTGCTAGAGAGATAGGGTGTGTTCGCTTTACAGCATATTGCGAAACTTATTATACCTGTACAGCGCATGCAAGACAAGCCATGGTTTTGCCAGGTCATGGCAAAGGTCGTGGAAATGTGACGCATAAACATATGGGAGGGGCAAAAGAGGTAGGGGCGCCGTTTACAAGCCCGTCTGTTCGC
>JBDTHH010000330.1:0-4282 GCA_039937055.1 Ktedonobacteraceae bacterium
TTATGATCACACATGGCATGCGCGGGCTTGTAAACGGCGCCCCTACGTCTCATGCGCGCCTCTCCCCTTGTCCGTCACTCTGCAAAAATCTACTCGTGGCCTACCCTACCACTTGCAACTGGACACGATTATTTGGATCAACTATCCCAGGCGCCTTAAAGGAGCCTAGCGGCTTGCCATCTGAGGAGCGTAATATCTGAATCACATTGTTGGGCAGACTCAGATACACCTGGTCGTTATCCGCCGCAGGAGGATACTCAACGGTGAGATCATCGTGAAAATCGTACGTCCAGCGCTCCTTGCCACTGTTTGTATTCAGGGCGACAAGTGTCTGCCCACTACGCCCATTGCTATAGCGATAAAAGTATACCCCTTGCTCTGTCACCATCGGATAGGAGCTGCCCGACAGAGCGGTATCTTGATAGCGCCAGAGCTGCGCTCCATTCTTTGCGGAGAAGGCGTAGATACTATTGCCGTGATCTGGTTGGCGATTCGTACTCACATAGATCACCTTGTGCAAGAGCGTCGTGCCAAAGCTTGCCAACCGACCATCGAGCGAATGACTCCATAGCTGATCACCGCTTGCTGCATTGTAGCCCACAATGATGCCCAGCTTATTGCTCTTTCCTATACAGAGCACGCCATCGACCACGAATGCCTGAGCCTGAGCCTGATTTATCAGATTGGAGTTGGCCATTTCCTCCTTCTTCTGCCAGAGCGCATGACCATCCCTGGCACTCAAGCTCAAAATGAAATGCTCGCTATTGGTCCCTATCTCGCTATAGACAGCCTGATCTGAAGCCGCTATCACATTCACGCCGCCCCCTTCCAGTCGGTGTTCCCATTTCTTTGCACCATTGGAGACCGCCAGCGCCTCCACTTCTGGGAAGCCATTCTTTATCAAGGATAGGTAGAGGGTATCACCGAAAACAACAGGCAAGCTTTGGGAGCCTGGCTGCCGGGAAGAAAGATCCACTTGCCAGCGCACCTTGCCGCTTGCAGCATCCAGGGCATACAGCCTCCCTTGATTGTTGATGATCCCTGTAATATAACAGGTAGTACCAATCACCTGTTCACTGAATGGGAGACCGACACCACCCACATGGAAATGCCAGAGGGGCTGGTGTGTTTTCATGTCCAGCCGGTATAGAGTGTTAGCATCTCGCTCAAACAGCATCTTCCCCTGCGGTGCGCTGGAGACGATTGGTGACGAGGGGGATGCGGCTGAATGTCCGTTGGAGGCCAGTCGAAAGACAACAAGCATGCTACCCACCAGCAGAACCACAAAAACGAGAGCCGCAATGTAGTTCAGACGATGGGCCAGCAAGCTACCGCGCGCCGCGCGAAAGCTGTGAGCCCCTTGCTTCATAGGATACCTCCTCTCTTGTTGGATAAGGGTACCACCGTACCCCTGCGAGCTTGTGCGCCGGGTCGCGCGCTGTTGCGCGAAACGTTGCCAGACACGCTGCAATGCGGCATCCTGCTCAACGGGAGCGAAGTAATGCTGGAGAGCTTGAACGGTCTGTGCCGGTGGGTTCAAGGTCGGCTTCTGCCTGTCAGAGGAAGCCAGATAGGCCTCTATCTGCTCATCCACTTCTTCAGGCAGAAATGTCTCCTGCTCATGTTCCGCCATTAGTCGCCTCCTTTATCCTTCTGCTCATAGAAGCCGCGCAAAGTATTCAAGGTACGTGAAAGCATCGTGCGAATCGCGCCTTCCCGTTTGTGTAGGGTGCTGGCAATCTCCGCGCAGCGCAGGCCAGCAATAAAGCGCAACTGCAACACCTCCTGCTGGGTCGCAGACAACTGCTGCACATACGTGCGGAGGTGATCATGTTCTTCAGCGCGGATAACCACTTCTTCAGGCATCTTCTCCTGACCATCCAGCAGAGACTCGGCCTTCTCCAGAGAGAAAAAGTGTCGCCTGCTTGACCATCTATAATGATCGAACATCTTATTGCGAGCCACGGTCACCAGCCAGGCTCGCTGTTCATCCTCCGACAGGCCCGCCAGACGCGACTCATATTCCAGCGCAGACAGAAAAACTTCAAGGAGCAGATCTTCCGCATCCTCCTGCGTGGGCACGTGCCGCTGCAGGTACGCCAGAATGCCTGCTGCATAGCGCCGATAAAGCTGGGCACACAAGGAATCATCTTCTGCAGCACAAAAGGCAGAGGAGGGGTCTGTATTTCCTTGATCTAGCAACATTTATGCCTCGTCAATCTTTCTCAGTTGCAACTGTGAGTGAGATATTTCAACCAATGCAACGTCTCAAGGCCAAAAATGTTACATAGATCCGTCACCCATTTGTCACACTTTTTCCACTGATTTGCCATCATTCCTCAATATCTGGCAGGCATACTCTTCTCAACGGAAACACAATTTCATAGTCTCTTGCTACAAGAGGTAGAGAAAGGACTTCAACAATGAATATCGAAACAATGCCAATCTCTGATCACACTCCCCCTGGCCGGCTCTCGCACCTGCTGGCCAATCGGATCAAGCGGGGGGGATTCCTCTACTGGGCTGTCTTCTTTACAATGAGTGCAGCCATCATCCATGTCCTGGCTATCCTGCTTCACAGCCCACAATCCGATCTTCTGGCCGCGCTCATTCTGATCGGCGCAGGTATTCAGGTCATCAGTGCTGCCAGTGTTGTGGTGTGGCCCGCCCGCCGTGTGCTGATCGCCGCCGGAGTTGTCGATGGGCTTGCGCTGCTCCTCTGGCTGCTCGCTCATACGACCGGGGTGCCTGCCGGATTCACCCTCTGGCGAGCGCAATCGCCCAGCATCGCCGATCTGTGGGTTCCCATCATGGAAGGGGTCGCAGCCGTCTTCTTCTTCAGCCTCGCGGCTCGCACCTGGACCACGCTCTCTCGATCCTGGCGCATTATCCTGGCCGCACTGCCCTCCCTGTTTCTGGTAGGTCTGTTGATCCTGGTGCTACTGAATCAGGTCACGACGGCCCTCTTCATGGTGGCTCTCTTCACGACCCCTGGCACCGTTTCCAGCACCGTTGCCGGCCCTATTCCAGATAGTCTCCAGGTGATCTTCCTGCCAGTCTTCGGGTTGGTGGTCCTCTTCCTGCTGCTTCGCCTGGTCGTCCCACGTTTGCGCGCGCAGACGCCCAGGGCCTGGCTTGTCTCTCTGAGCATATTGCCTGTGCTGCTGATTACCAGCCTGGTGAGCTGGCCTGCCGTCTCTCAGAGCGCACCTGACGCAACCTGGTTCCCCGCATCTCCCGCGTCAACGGTCAGCGCACCTGCCGGTCAGATGACCACGCTGGAGTACTGCCATCCTGGCGGCGATCCGTTGGCCATGGATCTCTCTGAACCGGCAGCAACCTTCGCACGGCCAGTGCCCGTCGTCTTCTATATGCATGGCGGTGAAGGGCTGATCGGGAATCGCCAGTTATCAGATCCCGATGGCGTCTACTTCGCGCACCTGCGCAGCAATCTGCTCGCGCGCGGCTTTGCCGTTGGGTCAATCGATTACCGGTTCCCCCCACTCTACGGGATGTTAGACCAGGTAGTGGATGCCAAGTGCGCTGTTCGCTTCCTGCGGGCCCACGCCACTGAACTGGGGATCAATCCGCAGCGCATCGGCGTCTACGGGGTCAGCGAGGGTGGCTATCTCTCCTCGATGCTGGGCCTCACCGGACCCGACGCGGGCTTCGAGAAGGGTGAGTACCTGAACCAGTCGAGCCGCGTGCAGGCTGTGGTCGATATGTGGGGGCCTGCCGACCTCACGGACTGGAGGGGCACGCCGAGTTGGGTCTACACGCTAGGCCAGGGCCTGGGTATATCGAGGCAGGGCACGGCCCTGAGAGCAGATCAGATCCCTGCCACTACCAATCCCAGGCAGAACTATGCCAGCCCGGTCAGCTACGTTACGCCTGAGGCTCCGCCCTTTCTGATCTTGCAGGGCACTGATGATTGGTTTATCACGCCACATCACTCTCAGAAGCTGGCAAGCCTGCTCCAGGCTGCACATGTTCCCACGACCCTGGTCATGATCCAGCATGATGAGCACGGCCTGGCCTCCGTCACGCCTGGCCAGGTCGAGCAGCCGAGCCCCGACGCGCTGATCCAGATGATCCAGGATTTCTTCGTCAAGACCCTGGCCGCCTAAGCCCAGGACCAGGCGAAGGTGACTAAACAATAACGAGCCGCCCCCATCCGCGTAGATACCGTCTGCGTTGTCAAGTGTTTTGGCTCGATCTTTTCATCGAGCCGGAAAATTGGTTAAAGAGAGTGGCGGTGTTTTGAGCACAACCGGTCCCTGCT
>JBDTHH010000331.1:0-4256 GCA_039937055.1 Ktedonobacteraceae bacterium
AGCATAGAGATGCCCACCAGGATGATCACCTGGAAGGCTTCCAGGACGAGGAGCGAGAGCACCTTGGCGCTGATCAGGCCGCTGCGAGGCAGGGGCGAACTTCCCAGCCGCTTGAGGACGCCGTAATAGCGCTCGTAGGCCGTGGCGATGCCCAGGTTGACCATGCCAGTGGCGATGATCGCCAGCGCCAGGATGCCCGGCAACAGAAAGTTCACCGCCGGGCCGCTGCTCACCGGGATAATGTTGACCGACTCGAAAAAGACCAGGAGTCCCACCGGGACGATCAGCGTAATGAGCACATTTTCGCCGCGCCGCGCCGTCAGCAGGAGTTCGGCGCGTGTCTGTACCAGCACCTGGCGCGCCAGCGGCGCCGCCTGGCTGGGGTTGTGTGTCTCTGTATCAATAGTGTGTGTTGTCATATATTCTCACAGGCCAACAGGGCGCAGGCGAGCGGCGCCCGTACATGAAAGCAGGCAGGGCGCAGGCGAGCGGCGCCCGTACATGAAAGCAAGGAACTTGTCATAATTCTCGCATCTCTGAGCCGGTCAGGCGCAGGAACAGGTCTTCGAGCGAGCCGTGGCCTACGCGTAGTTCGGAGAGCGTGACGTGCTGGTCGCGCAGCCAGGCGGTCAGCTCGGCCAGGAGCGCGGGGATCGCTTCGGACTCGATAAGATAGCTGCCGGGGCGCACCTCCTCGACCTTCGCGGCGGATGGTAGCGCGGCCAGTTGTGTGCAGTCCAGGCCGGCGGGGGCCACGAAGCGTACGATATTAGCGTTCTGGCCGCCGGTCAATCCGGCCGGCGTGTCGAGGGCCACCAGGCGGCCGTGATCGATGATCGCCACGCGGTCGGCCAGGCGCTCGGCTTCGTCCATCAGGTGAGTGGTGAGCAGGATGGTGGCGCCGTTACGTTTCAGATCGCGGATGATCTCCCACGTTGCCAGGCGCGCCTGCGGGTCCATGCCGGCGGTCGGCTCATCCAGGAAGACGAGCGTGGGGTTGCCCACCAGGGCGATTCCCAGGGCCAGGCGGCGTTTCTGGCCGCCGGAGAGCCTGCGGCAGCGCGTCTTCGCCGCCGAACTCAGCCCGACGCGTTCGAGCAGTGCATCCGCGTCCTGGGGCCGCCGGTAGTAACCGGCGAAGAGGTGCAGCACCTCACGCGCTGTAAGGCCGGGGTAGAGGCCATCCTGTTGCAGCATCACGCCGATCTGGGGCTTGAGTTGCCCAGCCTCGCGAATGGGATCGAGACCCAGCACGCGCACGCTTCCGGTATCCGGCTTGCGGTAGCCTTCGAGCGTCTCGACTGTCGTGGTCTTGCCCGCGCCGTTCGGACCAAGCAGGGCGAAGACCTCTCCCCGCCGCACGCTGAATGACAACTGGTCAACGACTCGCTGGGAGCCGTAGATTTTTGTAAATGTCTCAACGACAATGGCCGCGTCGCCCACTGACTGTGCCGGCGTCCGGGCCACCTGGGTCGTTGTCTGCGCGTCAGCAGACATAGAAATTGCTCCTTACCACAGAGTTAGCCTTGCTATGCAAAATAGTCTTTATATACAGTACAGCAGTTCCCCTTTTATGACAAGCCCACATCCGACCCCTCTGACATCCTCATCATAAAGCGCTGAGATCATAAGGTAACGAAATTCCTGCATTGGCACTTTCGAATTTAAGAGATTCGCGAATTTTAAATCTTTTTGGTTGTTTGATTCGTGAATCATTATAGTGGTTGGTAGAGGTTGCCTTCTCCAGAGAAAGTTGGGGGAGATGATCTCTTTTTATTCGTTTGTTCGCACTAGTTCATCAAAGGAGTGTTACGCAATGGTTGGTCTTCTTTGGGCAGTCGTCGTCATCCTGGTGGTTTTGTGGCTCATCGGCTTTTTTGTAGTGCATATTACTAGTTTATTCATTCACATCCTGATTGTGCTTGCGGTGATCGTGTTGCTGTACAACCTGTTTGTGGGAATGCGCCGGTCGCGAACTCTATAAATCGCATTGTCATAGCGCAAGCTTTATGTGATGAGGCCCCCTAAGGGGGGCCTCATTTTGTTATCTTGAACTCAGTTTATCAGTGGAGTGAAGCTTCTTCCTCAGGACCGGGAACGTCCTCAATCAAGTCTGTGACAGGCACTCCCAGCGCTTTCGCTATCTTGTTGATAGTAATCGTGGACACCTCTCGATACGGGTCCCGGTAAATAGCCCTGATGGTGTTGTTAGCCACATCGGCGGCCCTGGCTAATTTCCCCTGGCTAAACCCCTTTGATAGTGCCACTTCCTTAACTTTCAATTTCAGCATAGCTCTCTCCGTAGCGTATTTGGGGTACCGTAGAGAGCTACTCGCTCGTGTCTATTATGTGAGGGAATCGCGCTGTTTAGCTGAAACAGGAAAAAAGGAGTATGGACCATGGATTTACAGAACAAGGTGGCTCTCGTTACGGGTGGTGGGACAGGGATCGGCAGGGCTACATGCATCGCACTGGCCGCGCGGGGTGCAACTGTCGCGGTGAACTATTCGCGCTCTAAAGCCGAGGCGGACGAAACGGCACAGACGATTAAAAACGCAGGTGGGCGCGCAATCGCCATACAGGCCGATGTCTCCCAGGACAGAGAAGTACGGGCAATGGTCGATGCAATCGAACGACAATTCGGGACTGTTGATGTGCTTGTCAATAATGCCAGTATCACCCGGCACATTCCTTTTGACGACCTGGAAGCGGCAACCGAGGAGGTATGGGATGAGCTGTATGCTGTGAATGTCAAAGGTATGTTTTACTGCGCGAGGGCCGTCGCTCCTTTGATGAAGAAAAAGCAGCAGGGGGCCATCGTCAATGTCGGCAGCATAGCAGGGATTTCAGGGGCAGGCTCCTCGCTTCCATACGCTGTCTCTAAAGCGGCAGTCCATGGTCTGACTAAATCCCTGGCCCGTGCTTTAGCGCCTGAAATCAGAGTATGCAGTGTGGCCCCCGGAGCCGTCGCGACCAGATGGTGGGCAGGCCAGGAAGAGAGAATGGAACGGTTAAGCCATAACCTGTTGTTGCAACGCATTTCAACGGTTGATGATATCGCCAAAATCATCTGCTCGGTGTTGGAACAAGAAGCTATGACTGGCCAGATTATTACCGTAGATAGCGGACAAACGCTATAATGGAGAGCTATGTGATATAACGTAGTATCGCATGGTAGTTTTTTACCTCTACCATCTCTCATATTTTCGATGAAAGAGGATGTGTATGACAACCAGTGCCTCTGCTCCACAGCGACTCTACCTGATGCGGGTCGCGAACATGCCCCCGGTCAATATTCCCGTTCCCTGTTATTTGATTCAGACCGGCGATGGCAAGAACATCTTGATTGATAGTGGCCTGCCGCCCGGAGTCACTCAGGGTCCGCCGGGGATGCCGGCACCCACCATAGAGAAGAATGTGATTGAGCAGCTCGCCATGATTGGTCTGCAACCGGCCGCTATCGATATGCTCATCTGTACCCATTTCGATGTCGATCATGCAGGGCATCATAATGCCTTTCCGAACGCAGAACTGATTGTGCAGCGCCAGCACTACGAGGTTGCCAGTGGCGGTCATGAGCGTTTCGCCAGGAGCCGTCCCCAGTGGGATGTGCCGGCATCACGCTACCGGCAGGTCGATGGCGATACCGAACTGCTCCCCGGACTTACCTTGATCGAGACCAGCGGTCATGTGCCGGGTCACCAGTCGGTTCTCGTGCGGCTCCCCAACACGGGGCCAGTGCTGCTGACGATCGACGCAGTCACTATCCAGGAGCATTTCACTCCTGATCGCCCAAAGGCTCGCTTCGACGCCGATGAGGAAGATACGCGCGCCAGCACGCGCAAGTTGCTTGACCTTGTCCAGCGGGAGCATGTGGCGCTCGTCATCTTCGGACACGATGGTCCGCAGTGGCAGACGCTGAAGAAGCTCCCCGAATTTTACGACTAACTTAAAGATCGCTTGCTGGGCGAATCCGTAGGGGTGATGGCTTGCCTATTCGTTGATATAAAATAGAGGAAGCGCGCGCGTGGTTGAAAAGGGCGCGTCGCTGGTGTAGTGCATTTAAATGGGTCGTCGGTGCTCTCTGGACATGTGTCACTGGCTCCGGAGAGTTTCCTCTGACATAGCAACCCTCTCTTATAAATTTAATGCCTGCATCTGTTAAAGTATTTTTGCCTGGTTGCTTGGTCGCACTATAACATTGTTTGATTGAATTGGGTAGACAGAAGTTCTTCCATTCGGGTTAAACGCTGGGA
>JBDTHH010000332.1:0-4549 GCA_039937055.1 Ktedonobacteraceae bacterium
TGGCCCTGGGCGTGAAGTCGGTGACGGCGGTGGAGATCGATCCAACGATCCAGCAACTGGGCGCACGCCTGAATCCAGACCATCCCTACAGTAACCCCCGCGTGAAGGTGGTGATCAACGACGGGCGTGCCTTCCTGCAGAACACGACCGAGCACTACGACCTGATCATCTTCGCCCTACCCGATTCGCTGACTCTCACCTCCAACAATACGAGCCTGCGCCTGGAGAGCTTCTTGCTGACGCAGGAATCGCTGGAGGCCGCCCGCGCTCATCTGACGAGCAATGGACTGGTGGTGCTCTACAACTATTATCGCCAATCCTGGCTGGTCGAGAAACTGGTCGATATGGTCGGGCATGCCTTCAACAACCAGGAGCCGCTTGTCTCAACGTACGGTGGCTGGGGTCGCTCCGCCGTGATTATGGATGGGCCGAGACTGAATACGTTGCCGCCCGGAATGTTCGGTCCCTACCACGAGAATCCCGGCAACGGGACCCAGTTGCGCGTCATCGGCGAGGGCTTCTATCCCTTGACCTCACGCCAGGTAGCCACCGACGACTGGCCATTCCTCTACCTGGTTGAACACAGCTTCCCGCTGCTCTATATCGCCGGTCTCGTGATGGTGGCGGTGTTTGCCCTGGGAGGCACGCTGACCCTGGCACCCAGGGGCACGCTACGACGCTTCGACTGGCATATGTTCTTCCTGGGTGTTGCCTTTATGCTGCTGGAAGTCAAGAGCCTGACCACCTTCGCGCTGCTATTTGGGAGTACCTGGCTGGTCAATTCGCTGGTCTTCTTCGCAATCCTGAGTAGCGTACTGCTGGCGGTGCTGGTCAACAGGCACTTCAAAATCCGGCGCATTGGCCTGTTTTACCTGCTGCTGTTCGCCGTGCTCGTCGTCAACCTGCTCCTGCCACCCGAAGCGCTGCTGCTGGGCAATCCGCTGGCCCGCTACCTGCTGGCGAGCATCCTGGCCTTCACGCCGGTCTTCCTGGCGAACATCATCTTCACCAACGCGTTCCGCAACAGCGAGACGGCGGACATCGCCTTCGCCTCGAACCTGCTGGGCATCATGGTAGGTGGCTCGCTGGAATACTTCAGCATGCTGTTCGGCTATCGCATGCTGCTGATTCCTGTGATCTTATTCTATGCCCTCGCCCTGCTGCTGCGGCGCCCTCAGAGAGTAACAGAGGCCGCACCAGCGCCAGAGCCTGCGCTCACAAGCTGAGGTGTGACCCCTTATTGGAAATTGTGACATGCGCAGGCGATGGCTTGCCTGTACATGTCACGGTTTTTTTGCAGGATCATGGAAAAGGTGCGGGGCGCCTCTACGAAACGGCGCCCCGCATCTTTTTCTCGGACAGGTGAACACTACCCTGGCGCTATGACGAGGCCGGCCCTGGCGCGGGATTGGTAGACAGGACCAGCGGCGCTCTTGGCTGCTGCGAGAAGTCAAAGTCGGAGAGCACGTTGCCTAACTGCGAAGCGTTCTCGCGCACATCGGGGCGCGGGTCCGGGCGACCATCGGTCTTGGGGTCGATGCGCTGGCCGCTCAGAAAATCGTCCTCGATGAACTTTACGTAGGCATCGAAGCTCAGCGTCTGGTGGTCGATGTAGCCCTTCTTCGCGTAGGGGCTGATCACCATGCCGGGCACGCGCAACCCATAGCCGTTCTGATCAACAGTGGGCGGCACAACATGATCATAGAAGCCACCCCAATCGTCCCAGGCCAGGAAGATGGCGGTGCTGCTCCAGTCCGGTCCCTGCATGATCGTGTTAATGAGGCCCGTCACGTATGATTGGCCTGTGCTGACCAGAGCCGGGGGATGCTCGCTGTCCTTGCCATTGGGCACAATCCAACTGACGGACGGCAGCGTGCCATTCTTGGCGGCGGTGTAGAACTTCGAGAGTTGCTGAATGTTGCCCAGCTCGCCATCCTTCTTGACGGTATCGAAGTACGGCAGCGGGTTCCAGATCTGTGGCGTGCCTGCATGCTGTGGTTTGGGCGTGCAGGTCATGGCAGTATCGTCCTCGCAGTCAGGCTGCGTACCATCCGCTACATAATATCCCCAGCTTACACTATTCTTGTGCAGGAGATATGTCAGGTCGGTCCAGGCATAGTCAGGCCGCTGCGCCGGCGCGCTCGCACGGCTATTCGCTTTGACCTGGGCAGGATTTTGCAGCGCATTCTGACAGCTCATGGGGTCGCCGGCCTGGCTACAGCGCGCCGACCATTCGGACACCATAAAGAGGTGCTCCGGCAGGCTCCACGAAGCATTTGGCTCAAACATGCGGTCTTGAAGTACAAACTGGTTGGCATAAGCCCAATAGTTGGGGATCTCGCGCGCATCGTGGTAGCCCATCACATCGGGCGCACTCGTTCCACCGCAGGCGGGATCGAACGGATTTTTACAGGCCTTCTTGCTCCCCATGCGTTCCTGGGCGATAAAACCATCCATCTTGCCACCATTGATATCTCCGGTGGCATTCACCTGCCCATGCGGCCCGCCATGATTCAGGTCGTTGGAATCATGAAACGGCTTGACGCACTGGTTGGTGCTGGGATCAGGCACACACACTGTTGGCACACCGTTCTGCATAGGGATACCGTTCGCGCCAGGATACGTCCCAAAATACGTATCGAACGAGCGGTTCTCTTGCATGATGACGACGATATGCTTGATCTTGTGAATATCTGCATTCTGCGTGGGATTGGCCGGTCCAGCGCACGCGATCAGGGTCGTTGTCGACAGAAATAGCGTGACAATGAACGGCAGTATCTTACGGGCAAAGCGATAGACTTCTGGTATACGCATAGTTGCCTCCGACTAGATTTAAGGAACATTCCTCTCTATTTATTCTAGCGGAGAGACTTCAAGAAACCCTCAAGGGGAGATACGCGTTTGGTCACGATAAGGGTCGCGCCTCGTCCCATTTCAACACAGAGTAACTTCAGCCGATCTCCTGAGCGCCAATCACAAGTTCACGAACGATGTCATCTCCGAAGGAGGGTGAGATGATGAAGAGCGCCTCGTCGGAGGGACTAGCGCGCACGGCCCCGGTATACTCTCCCACCTGTGTCGCGTAGCCAAGCTGGTCGTTTGCCAGGCCCAGAAAGAAATAGGCGGAGGCGTGGACCTGGCTTCGCAGCGCGGCCAGGAGGGAGGGGTAGGCTTCGACGGGCGCCGCGAAGAAGAAGACATCGCCGATCCGCAACGTCTCTACCTCGACGCCCAGCACATCGGGCGGCACAAAGTACGGCGATTGCAGCGAACGCATGATGCGCTCGTGCCCGCTGCGACCGAGCAACTGGAGTCCGAACAGCAGGGGCGCGCTGCTATCGACTTCCCGAAAGGTGTGATCGGCGGCACACAAAGTCGGCTGATCGATGACGCGCGCGCTATGCAGCGCATCCACTGCACGCTGAGCAATGAAGGCTCCGTAGAGCTGGTACGCCATGGTACGATCTTCCGGGGCAGCGCCAGTATCCGGCGAGCCTGGCCAGGTGTGCCCCAGCGCGCCAATCATGATGATCGCCGTACCCCCCAGTTGTGCTTCCAGCGTATCAGCCGTGACTCCCGGCCAGTCCGGGGCAGCCTTCAGGTTCCCCGCGCCAAGCGCCGTAGGGTGAACACTGACATTGACCAGCGTCGCTAGCGTGCGCTTGCCATCGCGGCTGACGGCCTGCAAGACGCGCAACTCGCTATCCGTGCCCCAGCCGGGAAAGCTGGCCGTGTAGCCCGCGATACTGACGGTGCCAACTCGTAGCTGCGCCGGGGCGAGGGCGGCAACGGCCTGCGAGATGGCGCTGATGGTCTGATCGTGAACGCGCGCGAGATAGCTATCAGGCACGCCGCCCCAGAAACCCACTGTGTCGGGCGCGGCATGACTATGGGTGGAGGCGATGATGATATTGCGGACGGGAATGCCCAGGCGCGTCGCCAGGGTGGCGCGCATATCAGCAATGCCATAGGGGCCGCTCTGGTACGCGGCAAAGTAGCCCTGGGAGTCGAGTGCGGCAAAGACGAGGGTGTGTCCGGGCAGATTATCCAGGCTACGCACCGCGAGGGCACGCACGAAGAGCGGCTGCAACACCCCCGTAGAGAGGCGCACCGGTCCAAAACCATAGCCGCCAAGATACACGGGCTGCTGCGGGCTGATATCGGCTCTGGCCGCTCCCACAAGCACGAGATCACCGGCCTGCGCGAATGCACAATCAGAGCCTACCTGATGCCCAAACAGCGAGACTACGAACGAGGCAGAGCAGCAGAGCAAGAGCAGCACCAGGCAGCCACAGCTGGTACGCCAAACATAGCGCCGCCGGCGCCTGGGACGGCGCGGCGGCGAGCCCACCGGCCAGGGCGCGGGAGCAGGCATAAACTCAGGATCACGCGTACTCATGTTTGCAGTATAGCAAAAAAGCGCCGCTTTGCACAAGAAGCGCGCTAGATCAGCTTTAAGGCGAAAAGGATGCCCGTTCCTCGTCTCCGTAGGGGCGCCGTTTACAAGCCCGCGCATCAGGCGGCATTACCATCTCGCCTGATGCGCGGG
>JBDTHH010000333.1:0-3924 GCA_039937055.1 Ktedonobacteraceae bacterium
CGTTTACAAGCCCGCCCGTTCGCCGAAGAACAGGCGGGCTTGTAAACGGCGCCCCTACCCCTCCCGCATTTATCTCTCCCGCATCTGCCGACATCGACTCTCTCGTGCCAGGAACAACACAGGGTGATCAAGGTGCGCCTCTAAGGCCAATCACATACAGGTGGCAGGCAGGACGCAGTCACCAGAGTGCTCTTGTGGGGCGCGATGCCGAGTTTGCCAGCATACGCGAGGTGCTGCGCGCCACGCTGGAGCGCGCTCAGAGCAGCCCTCCAGCGCAACAGGGAGCCTCCCTGCTGCCTCTTGACACGCAGCGCCGCCCACAATACGTGCTGCTCATGGGTGGCCCTGGCCTGGGCAAAACGCGCCTGGCCGAGGAGATCAGCCGCGAGGCGCAGGGCCAGGACTGGGCGATTATCTGGAGCAGAACCTATGCCCAGGAGAGCAACATCCCGTACCGCCTGTGGATAGAGATCCTGCGCACCATGATTAGCGAGGACCCCCACCTGCGCGCGGAGCTTGGCCGGCGCCCGCTCGTCTACGCGCCCCTCAGCGTCCTGCTGCCGGAACTCTATGGCCTGCTGCCACACCTGGCACCACTGCCACCGGAGCAAGAGCAGCAGCGGCTATGGGAGGCGGTGCTGGAACTATGTACCGCCGTCAGCGAGCACACGCCGCTGCTCATCGTGCTTGATGACCTGCAATGGGCCGACGCCAGTAGCTGCGAGCTGCTTACGTATCTTGCGCGCCGGCTCTCCGGCCACCCGGTCGTCTTCATCGGCACCTGCCGCGACCGCGAACTCGCCGCCGGGCATCCCCTGCACACCCTCATCGCGCACCTGCACCGCGAGCATGGCATCCTCACACTCCAATTGCAGCCGCTTACCGACGAGCAGATCGGCGCGCTGGTTGGACACGTCCCCGAGAACATGATGCGCACCATTCAAACACGGGCCGCGGGCAACCCCTTCTTCGCCGAAGAACTGGCGCGCAGCATCGAAGCGCAGGTTGCCGCGCCCGCTCAGACGGCCCAGGCTGACACAGCAACCTACCCACTGCCGGACACCATTGCCGCTGTGCTGGGTCTGCGCATCAGCAGGCTCAGCAGTGCCTGCCAGCGCCTGCTGGGCAACGCCGCCGTGCTGGGTGGCTCCTTCGAGTTCAACGTCATCCGCGAGATGGAGGCCAGCGGCAACGCTCCGGCCGATGAAGACACCGTGCTCGATCTGCTGGACGAGGCGCTGCAGGCCGGCGTGCTGACAGAGGAGGGCCGGGGGACGCGCATCAGCTACCATTTCTGGCACCCCCTGCTCGTCAGCCTCCTCTACGAAGGTCTGTCCGGCGCGAAACGCGTGCTGCTGCACAGGCGGGCGGCCGCTGTCCTGCAGCGCATGTACGCCGCGCGCGAGGAGGCGGTCGCGGCCACCATCACGCACCATCTCGTGACGGGCGGCGGGGAGGCCGAGCAGATCGTCCACTACGCCACGCTGGCCGGCAACTCCGCCTACGCCCTCTCGGCCTACCCTGATGCCGAACGCTACTACCGCCTCGCCGTCGAGAACACCGGCGCGCAGGCCGCGTTCCAATCCGCCGCTAAGCGGCTGCACCTGGCCTATCTCCTGGAACAGTTGGCTGAATGCCTCAGAGTACGAGGCAACTTCGAGGAGGCCCGCGCCCTTTACGAACGCACCCTGGATACGCGTCGTTTCCCGCGCCCCTTTACTTCAGCAGCGGAGGAGCAATACGAGGCGCAGATTCAGGCCCTGCTCTGGAGCGAGATCGGCTGGACGTGGTACTATACGGGAGACAATGCGCGAGCACAGGAATATCTTGATCGCGGCGAGCAGACTCTGCGCGAGGTGGAGGTCAAAGCAGGCGCGGCCTGGGCCAGGCTGCATTACCAGCGTAGCTACATCTACTGGGTGGAAGGTCGCCACGAGGAGGCCAGTCAGGAAGCTCACGAGGCATTGCGGCTTTTTGACGAGGTAATGCAACGAGAGAGGCCGCAAGCAGGGCGACCGCAAGGGATCGCCCTTACATATATCGCCCACGAGGTCTCGCCTGCCACGCATACGCGGCGTACACTTGAGGGTGACCCGGTTGACCTGGCACGCATTCACAGGCTTCTGGGAGCACTCGCTAACAGCGTCGGCCGGCCGGCCGAGGCGCTGGCCCATATGAATACAGCGCTACAGCTTCTGGACCAGCAAGTCCACAAACGTGAAGCTGGCCATCTCTATAACAATATAGGCTATACCCATCTGGAGAGGGCGGAACACGAACTCGCCATGACCTTCTTCCAGCGCTCTCTCAGGCTGGCGGAACAGCTTGGCGATGCCCCGCTTGAAGGCCTGGTTTTTAGCAACCTGGGGGAACTGGCGGCGCGCACGGGGAAGCTGGAAGAGGCCGAAAACTGGTTCAACCGGGCTATCGCGCAGGCGGAACAGATCAACGACCAGGCATATGTGAGCATGTGGCACGCCTATCTGGCCCCCGTTCTACAGGATCTGGATAGGCTCGCCGATGCCGATGCCTGCATATTCCGTGCCCTGACCGTCGGCCGCGCGATCAACAACACGCCATGCGTCGGCCTGGCCCTGGTCGCGCTTGGCCATATGCGTATCGCGCAGATGATGCTCGCCAATGAGAGTCAGGATGGCACGCTGGCGGAGCGTGCAACACAAGCAGGCGGGCGAACTCCTGGCGCGTTGGCGAGCAAGCGGCCGGCTACGGGGGAGCAAGAGCGTCTGCTGCGGCGCGCGAGGACAACGTTGCAGCACGCGCTTGCCCTGCTGGGATTGGAGGCCGAGACGAGGACCAGGGGCGAGCTAGCACTGGCGCAGGTCTCGCTGCTGGCCGGGGACCTGGACGCGGCACGCCAGCAGGCCAGCCACGCGCTGCAAGAGGCCGACCAGTACGAGATGACGCGCCTCAGGGCGCGCGCCCAGGCGCTACTAGGCAGCATCCTGGCCGCGCAGGGTCTACACGAGCGGGCGGCACAGCACTTCGAGCAGGCCATCAACACGGGCCGCGAGCGTGGCCTGCGCCTGGACTATGCCCGCGCCCTGCACAGCTACGCTCAAGCCCTGTTATCCACAGGCGAGGAAGGCCCCCACCGGCAAGCCCTGACTTACCTGCGCGAGGCCCGCCAGATCTTCAGCGAATGCCATGCCACGCTCGATCTCACATTCGCCGAACAGACGAACGCGCGCTATGCTCTGCTGGATTCTGACAATCGGACGCGCTAAGGGCTATAACGGCAAACGTGAGGAAAGAGAAAAAGGGGACCTGAAAGCGATGCAACAGATCAACGAGCAGCATCCACATGGGGGAGATTGGCTGCGCGAGATCGTCTTTGGCATGAACGATGGCCTGGTGACGACGCTCGTCTTCATTATGGCGGTCAGCGGAGCCGCGCCCACCCACTTGATTGTGATTGTGCTGGGCGAGGTGCTGGCCGGGGGCATATCCATGGCCCTGGGGGGCTACCTCTCCGCCCGCACCGAGCAGGAGATTCTTGAGTACCGCATTGCAACCGAACTCTATGAGATCGAGCACGAGCCCGATGAGGAACGGGCCGAACTACGCGCCATCTATCGCCGCAAAGGTTTTCAAGGGCCGCTCCTCGACCGCGTGGTAGGCTACTTGACCGCTGACGAGAAACGCTGGCACCAGGCAATGATCCATGACGAGCTGGGGGTAATCGAAGATCGGTCCATCAACCCCTGGTTACGCGGACTACAGATCGGCCTCTCCTTTGCCATCGGCGGCCTGATTCCAACCGTGCCTCTGCTGCTCTCCCTCCCGCAAGCCCGCTGGTGGGCCTATGGACTCACGGCATTGACGGCTATGAGTCTTGGTGCAGTGAAAGCCCGCTACACACGCAAGGGCCCAGTCCGCGCAGGTCTGGAATTTCTGGTAATTGTC
>JBDTHH010000334.1:0-3074 GCA_039937055.1 Ktedonobacteraceae bacterium
CCATACATCTACGCCTCCCTCCTCGCAACCAGACGCGATATGCTGGCCATCTGGCGACCAGGCCAACGCCAGGACATAGCTCTCCTGAGCGTGTGACAGCAGCAACTCTCCGGTAGCGGTATACCACACGTGTGCTAGCCGCTCCTCGCCCGCCGAGACGATGTGTGTGCTATCCGGTGACCAGGCCAGGGTGCGCACATAGCCAAGGTGGCCGCGATACGTGCGCACTCTCTGGCCCGTGTGTGCCTGCCAGACCTGCACCGTCTTATCGGTCGAGCCGGAGGCGATATACTGGCCATCGGGCGACCAGGCCACCGCGTAGACCATTTCGGTATGCCCACCATAGGTCAGCAGACACTTCCCCGTAGCCGGGTCCCAGACCTGCACGGTGCGATCGATACTCGCGGACGCCACGAGCCTGCCATCGGGCGACCAGGCCAGCGAGTTGACATAGTGTGTATGACCCTTATACGTCAGCATGTGCTGCCCGTTGCTCGCGTTCCATATATGCACCGTGCGGTCTTCGCTGCCAGAGGCGATGCATGCCTCTCGTGGCGCGGACGTTGGTGGTCCGGCTGGCGACCAGGCAATGGCACGCACGGGAGCCACATGTTCCCGGTAGACCAAGTGTGTCTCGCCGCTGCGCACGTTCCAGACCCTCACCGCCTGGTCGCGCCCCGCCGAGGCAATGGAGAGGCTATTCGGCGACCAGGCCAGCGCGCGTACCGCATCGTTGTGGCCTTTGTAGCTAAAGGGCAGGGAGAATGCTGGTTTGGGTGCGGGCAGAGGGACAGCGGTGGCCTGAACGGGCCTCTTGATCCTTGAGCCTGGGACACGCGGTATCCGGCCCGTAGACCACTCGGTGGCGATCTGCTGCAACTCGCGCTTGATCTCCGCCATACTTACAGGTCTCTTGCTGACATCCATCGCCAGCATGCGCATAATCAGTGCATCAAAGGTGGGATGGACGGTCTCTACATAGGTGCGCGGCGGCTCGAACTGAAAAGGCGTGTCGGCGGGATCGTGACCGGTGAGCGACTGGTAGAGAGTGGCGCCCAGACTGTAGATATCGGCCCTGGGGGTTGTCTGCGCCTTGCCGTACTGCTCAGGCGCGGCATAGCCGGCCGAACCAAAGGCGGTGGTATCTCTGGCCTGTCCCGGTTTGAAGTGGCGCGCGATGCCAAAATCGATCAGGTAGAGCTGTCCATCTGGTGTGCGCATAACATTCGCGGGTTTGAGGTCGCGGAAGATCACCGGGGGTTGGCGAGTGTGCAGGTAGTCAAGCACGTTACAGAGCTGGATGCCGCTATCCAGCACCTCGCCAAAGGGCAGGCGCTGGTCCGCTATCCCGCGCAGGTAGTCCTCCAGCGTCTGACCCTCGATGAAATCCATCACCAGGTACCAGCGTCCATCCTCGCTGAAGTATTCGTGGATGCTGGGCAGGTTGTGATGCTTGAGGCTGGCCAGCAGGATGGCCTCGTTCTTGAATGCGTTAGTGGCCTCCGTGACCTCGTGAGGGTTCAGGCCACCCTGGCTCATCTCTTTGATGGCTACCAACCGCCCGCCAAGCTGGGTATCTGCCGCCCGGTAGACCGAGCCAAAGCCACCCCGGCCCACCTGGCTAAGTATCCGATAACGCTGCTGGAGCATGTGGTCGGCCGCGAGCGAGCCACTGGCGTTGCGGTCGGAAGGGCGCTTCAGCGCCTGCCCACAGACAAAACAAAACGAGGCGCTACCCCGGTTGGCTGCCCCACAGTGGTCACAAAAAAGGGAGGAAGAAGCCATACATGCTGCTCCATATGCCAGATTGAGACGCCTTCAGCCCTTGAAGCCCGTCGTCCATGCCGCGTTCTATGGTAGCATTGACCGGAAAATCATGTCAAGGGCAAATACAGGCGTCCAGGAATAAAAAAATTACCGCATCCTTGTATCATAGAATGGGATATAATTGAAGTACATCCGCGTGAAGAAATGGAGCGAAAATGAAGTTAGACACAACCCAACCGGAGGCCGCGCGCATCGACGAGCGTTTGCGGTCTGATATCGTTATCTGGCTCGGCAGCGTGCGCGCTGATGGGCGGCCGCACCTTGTGGCCGTCTGGTTTTTATGGGATGGCGACACATTCCTCATATTTAGTCAGCCAGGCAAGCAGAAGGTGCGCAATATCCAGCAGAACCACAATGTCGTGCTCGCGCTGGACAATACCCAGGGCGGCGACGATGTCATAGTTGTCGAGGGTCAGGCCACCCTGCTCGATAGCGCAGATGTCAACGTCACATTATCCACGTTTGAGCAGAAGTACAGCGCACATATCAAGCAACTGGGAATGACGCCCGAAGCTATGGCAAAGTCCTACTCGCAGCCTATCCGCATCGTACCCACCAAATTTGTAGGGCTTACGTAGGGACCCGATTTATCGCGTCCGGCGCAATGTATTGCGCGAATCCGTTGAGGAGAACGATGCATCGGAAACCTTATACGTGCAATAAATTGCGCTCCTACCCGTCCTGTTAGATACCTCGTCATAAAAGCGGGGCGCGTCCGGAGATCAGAAAGGGCCTTTGTGATGCAAGAGATCAACATGGTAGACTATGAATGCAACTATCCCGGCTGCGGCTTACCCCTCACAGATATCACGCAATGCGCGAAATGCCATCATAGCTACTGCAACCAGCACATCAAGCGGCGTGGCTGGAAGAACATCTGCGAGTTTTGCCTGCTACGCCAGGCTGCTTTAAAGGACAGCGATCGCGCAGCCCGGCGCCTGGTCATGTACTTAGGAACGTTGATAGTCGCTGGCGGTATCCTGCTCCTGATCCTGCATCAATTAGTCATAGGTGTTGCTATCCTGTTCACCGGCTTATTCATCATCGCCTCTGGAGCTGCCAGGCGCCCAAGCGCTGTTCCTCGCAGGGACACGATCGATCGCATCCGCTTTGATTGAGCGCTGTATCTGGTACCAGCCGCCGGCCCCTTGTCGCGTAGGGATTCGGCTTGCCGCATCCGTGTGGGGCCTCGCTTGCGCGGCCAGGGAGGCGGCGGACCAGGCCCATGGGCCAACCACACGGATGCG